>JBFINI010000077.1:0-10743 GCA_041611275.1 Burkholderiaceae bacterium | reverse complement strand
CAGCGACCTTGGTGCTGGCCTGGACGTCTTCATCGTCACCTACGATACGTTCGATGACCTGATCAACTCCCCGCCAGCCGGGGGCCCCGGCGCCTTCTCCGGCGTCAACGTCAGTTCCAACTACATGGCGGCGGGTCTCGCATTCGTGCCGGATCCTGCGCAGCCGCCGCCCGGCGTACCCGAACCCGGCACCCTCGCGCTACTCATCCTCGGCCTCGCTGGCGTGGGCGCAACGCGCCGGCGAACGCAGTAATCGGTAGCGGCTGACGACAGCCTCGCTTCATTGGTGGGGCTCTTTGTTGGCCGGGCAGCTGGCATTTGGGTGGCCGAATCGGCCGTTTCCTCCCCTCATGCCCGCAACCGCTTTCGACCGAAATTCGCCTCGGATGTGACCGACTCCTTGTGGCCGAAAGCAGCAGGCCGCGCAAGGTCAATTGAACGCGGATCCAAGTCTTGTCTGCCGCGCCCGGACGGAGACCGCCCTTGTTTTCTCTTCTCTAGTCAGATGACGTTGCGCTCCAGCAGCGGCCGCCGCTCGACGATCCGCCGCGGCGACAACGGCGAAAGATCGAGGCTTTCGTCGCGGCCAAGCGTGATGTATGCGGCCAGCGCGCGGCCGACGGCAGGCGCCTGCTGAATGCCGTGGCCGGAGAAGCCGCAGCCGATGACGACGTTGTCGCAACCGGGCAGGCGGCCGACGATGCCGTTCTGGTCGAAGGTGTTGACCTCGTAGTAGCCGGCCCAGGCGTTGATGAGGCGCAGCGCTTCGAAGGCCGACACGCGGCGGGCGAGCGTCGGCCAGATCACTTCTTCGAATAGGCCGTGGTCGATCGCCTCCAGCGGCGCCTCGTCGGCATCGACGCCGCGCGGCGGGGCGCCGGCAACGAAGCCGCGGCCCTCAGGCCGGAACCACACGCCGCTCGGGTCGATCACCAGCGGGCAGCCAGGCAGTTCGGCCGGCGAGGTGAAGACGAAAACGTCGCGCTTGCGGGGCACGACCGGCAGGTCGAAGCCTAGTTGCGCGGCCAGCGGTGCCGACCAGGCACCGGCGGCGATCACCAGCGCCTCGCCGTCGACGCGGCGGCCGTCGCGGCAGCGGACGGCGATCGATCCCGCCCGGCGTTCGATGCGCTCGACGTCGGCCTGCTCGAAGTTCGCGCCGAGCGCGATCGCCTTGCGGCGAAACGCCATCAGCACCGTGTAGCCGTCGAACCAGCCTTCGCCGCCTTCGCCGATCGCGGCGGCGGCGACGTCATCGGTGGCGAGCCAAGGCAGCCGCGCGTGAAGCGCCGGCGCGTCGAGCAGCCGCACCGGCGCGCCGCAGGCGACCTGCACCGCGTGGTTGGCGCGCAGCGCATCGACGCCGGCAGCGGTGGCGAGGAACAGGTAGCCGCGCTCGGTCAGGCCGATGTCGGGTCGCTCGCCGTCGACCGCCAGTTCGTCGCCGATGCGGCGATAGAACTCCAGGCTCGCCTGTGACAGCCGAATGTTGATCTCGGTGGAGAACTGCTGGCGGATCGAACTGGCGGACAGGGCACTTGAGGCGCGGCGATAGGTCGGGTCGCGTTCGAGGACGGTGGCGCGGGTGCCGTGCTTGGCGGCGAGGAAATACGCGGTCGCGGCGCCGATCACGCCGCCGCCGACGACGAGCACGCGATTGTTCAAGCGCCCCCACCTAGAATGCCGCCCATGCTCCGATTCTATGCAGCCGACGAGGTGCACGCCGCGCTCGACTATCCGCGGCTGGCCGAGGCGCTGGCGCGCGCCTTCGCCGCTGGCGCCACGGTGCCGGTGCGCCACGTGCACAAGCTGGCCGAGAAGGATTCACTGCTGCTGATGCCGGCGTGGAGCGAATCGGCGCTCGGCGTGAAGCTGGTCACGGTGATGGCGGGCAACGCCGCGCGCGGCGTGAACACCGTGCAGGCGATCTATGTGCTGCTCGATCGGGCCACCGGTGCGCCGCTGGCGTTGCTCGACGGCGAGGCGCTGACGCTGCGGCGGACGGCGGCCGCCTCGGCGCTGGCCGCGCGATATCTCGCGCGCAGCGACGCGGAAAACCTGCTGCTGGTCGGCGCCGGCCACCTGGCGCCGTATCTGGCCTTCGCTCACTACGCGCTGCGGCCGAACCTGCGCCGCGTGTCCGTCTGGGCGCGCAACGGCGCGCGGGCGCAGACGGTGGCGCAGCGGCTGCGCGACCAGGGCCTGCCGGCGCAGGTGGCCGACGATCTGCAGGCGGCCGTGCGCGAAGCGCAGATCGTCAGTTGCGCGACGACGGCCACGGCGCCGGTAGTGCATGGCGCGTGGCTCTCGCCCGGCACGCATCTCGATCTGGTCGGCGCTTTCCGGCCGACGATGCGCGAGGTCGACGATGCGGCCGTCGCGCGCGCCCGCATCGTCGTCGATACCTATGCCGGGGCGCTGGCCGAGGCGGGCGACCTGCTGATGCCGCTGGCCAGCGGCGCGATCACGCGCGAGAACATCGTTGCCGAATTAGCCGAGATGGTGCGCGGGCAGGTGCGTGGGCGCACCCAGGACGAGGAGATCACGCTGTTCAAGTCCGTGGGCACGGCGCTTGAAGATCTGGCCGCGGCGGAACGAGTGGTTGCTGATCGGTGATTCCGAGCCGAACTATCGAGCGACGGAATGCGACCTACGTTTTCGGCGGCACCGTGTCGATGAAGCTCTGCCGCGCAGACAGCTTGGTGTACAACTTCTCGAGGCTCGGATAGCGACCCCGCCAGTCGATCTGCGGGAAGCGGAAATCGAGATAGCCCAGAGCGCAACCCACTGCGATGTCAGCCAGCGAATAAGCGTTGTTATGGCACCAGTTCTTGTTCTCGAGGCCGTTGGCCATTGCCTCGAGCGAGGCCTCGACCTTGCCCATCTGGCGATCGATCCATTTGCGCGACTGCTGCTCGGCCGGCCGCTGCGTCTGCTCCAGCCGCGCCAGGATCGCCGCGTCGAGCAGTCCGTCTCCGAGCGCTTCCCAGGTCCGCACTTCGACCCGCTCGCGCCCGCTGGTGGGAATTAGCTTGGCCACCGGCGTCATCGTGTCCAGGTACTCGACGATCACGCGCGAGTCGAACACCGCACCGCCGTCTTCCATGATCAGGCACGGCACCTTGCCGAGCGGATTGGCTTGCTGGATCTTCGAGTCCGGCGACCAGACGTCCTCGAGCTCGAGCTGGCACTCGATGCGCTTCTCCGCCATCACGATGCGCACCTTGCGCACGTACGGGCTGGTCAGCGAGGCGACAAGTCGCAAGCGGTGCGACGCAGGTTTGTTGGTTTGCATTGTGAAGTCCCGGATCAGTATATCAACGCACCTGCAGCAAACCGCGGTTCGGCGGGTCTGGTCGCATCGACGCGAACGTGGCAGGCGCGATGCTAGACTTTTTTCACCTATTCCCGCTGGTATTTCTGTCCACGCGGTGGCGTCCCGGCGCCGCGCCGCGAACCGACGCTTCCCGTGCCTGCATCGCCTGAATTGTCCGCGCTGACCGCGCTGTCTCCGCTCGACGGCCGTTACGGTGCCGCCACCGCGCCGCTGCGCGACGTCTTTTCGGAGTTCGCATTCATGCGCGCCCGGTTGCGCGTCGAGGTCGACTGGCTGCTGGCACTGGCCGGTCTCGGCCTGCCGCAACTGCCACCGTTACCAGCGGCGGCGGTCGAGCGGCTACAGGGGCTGGTGCGCGGTTTTTCACTCGCCGACTGTGCCGAGATCAAGGAAACCGAGCGCATCACCAATCACGACGTGAAAGCGGTCGAGTACTGGCTCCGGCGCCGCACTGCCGATGTGCCGGCGCTGGCCACGGCGGCGGAGTTCATTCACTTTGCCTGCACTTCGGAGGACATCAACAACGTGGCCCATGCGCTGATGCTGAGCGACGGCCGGGCGTTTCTGCTGGCGCGGCTGCGGGCGATCCATGAGGCGCTGCGGTCCCTGGCCCATGCCCATGCCGAAGTGCCGATGCTGTCGCGCACGCATGGCCAGGCTGCCTCGCCGACGACCGTGGGCAAGGAGTTCGCCAACGTCGCCGTCCGGCTGGCGCGGGCGATCGCCGCCCTTGAAAACATCTCGCTGACGGCGAAGATGAACGGCGCGGTGGGCAACTACAACGCGCATCTGGTTGCCTGCCCGCAGGTCGATTGGGAGCAATTCGCGCGCGGGGTGGTCGAGTCGCTCGGCCTCGAATTCAATACGCATACGATCCAGATCGAGCCGCACGATGCGATGGCCGCACTGTTCGATGCGATGGCGCGTGCCAACACCGTGCTGCTCGACCTCGACCGCGACCTGTGGGGCTACATCGCGCTCGGCTACTTCAGGCAGAAGCCGAAGGCCGGCGAGATCGGTTCATCAACGATGCCGCACAAGGTCAATCCGATCGACTTCGAGAATTCCGAGGGCAACCTCGGCCTGGCCAATGCGCTGTTGCGGCATCTGGCCGACAAGCTGCCGGTGTCGCGCTGGCAGCGCGACCTCACCGATTCGACGGTGCTGCGCAATCTCGGTGTGGCCTTCGGCTACAGCCTGGTCGCCTACGACGCCTGCCTGCGCGGGCTGGGCAAGCTCGAACTGAACCGCGAGCGGCTCGCGGCCGACCTCGACGGCGCCTGGGAAGTGCTGGCCGAGCCGGTGCAGACGGTAATGCGCCGCTATGGCGTGCCCGGGGCCTACGAGAAGCTGAAGGAACTGACGCGCGGCAAGGACATCGAACGCGAGGCGCTACTCGCTTTCGTCCGCAGTCTGCCGATACCGGACGAGGCGAAAACGGCGCTGCTGGCGCTGCAACCTTCCACATACGTCGGCAAGGCGGCGGAACTGGCGCGGCGCTGCTGACACGCACGGCGTTGCCGACGGCTACCGGAGTTTGGGAGGGGTGGGGAATAGTTGCCCCGATAGCCGTGTTCTTGCGTTGTCGTTACTTTCCAGCCCGGCGGCTTCGCCGAAATTCTGACCCACGTACCGAGGAGATCATGAAGAAACTGTTTCAGCCCGTCCTGCTTGCCGTTGCCGTCGCGCTGGCGGCGCCTGCTTTCGCCCAGTTCGCCAAGCCGGAGGACGCGGTCAAGTACCGGCAGTCGGCAATGGCCCTGATGGGCAATCACATGGGCCGGATCAACGGCCAGCTGAAATCCGGCACTCCGAATGTGCAGGCGATCCAGTCGAGCGTGGCGCTGATTGAGACCTTGTCCAAATTGCCGTACGAAGCGTTCACGCCCGGTTCCGACATGGTGTCGAACACCCGGGCGAAGCCGGAGATCTGGAAGGACACTGCCAAGTTCAACGATCTGCGCGACAAGATGCAGGCGGAGGTCGGCAAGCTCGTCGCGGCGGCCAAGGGCGGCGACGCTAAGGCGATCCAGGCGCAGTTCGGTTCCGTCGCACAGGCTTGCAAAGCCTGCCACGACGACTATCAGTCGAAATAGCCGCTGCGATCGGCCCAAGCAACGCGAACAAAGGGCCGCCACCGCGGCCCTTTCCATCTTCCTATAGCTGCACGACGTAACTGACCAGGCCGGCGGCCAGCGCCAGCAGGATCACCGCGCGCAGCCGCATCGAAGCATCGTCGCGGGCGGCCTCGGCAACGATCGAGCGCTGGTCGCCGTCGATCATCGCCAGCACCACTCGCTTGCGGCGGGCAATTTCGTAGAACAGCACTGCCGCCAGGTGCAGCGCGACCAGCGCGTAGATCACCTTCTCGTTCCAGTTGTGGATGGCGGTCATCCGGTCGCTGGTTGCGTTCGATACCAGCTTGGCCAGCGGCCCTTCAGAAAATATCGCGTCGTTGGCGAACAATCCGGTGCTCGCCTGCACGAGCACGGCGGCGAGAAGCGCCAGCACGGACAGCGCGCCGAGCGGGTTGTGGCCGGCACCTGTGTCATGCGCGCCGCGCAGATAGGCGATGACCGTTCGCGGCCCACGCACGAAGGCGGCAAAGCGCGCATAGCGATCGCCGGCCATCCCCCACAGGATGCGGAAGGTCACCAGCGTGAGCACCGCGTAGCCGGACCAGAAATGCCATTGCAGCGCGTTGCCGCCGATCTTGGCGGTGCTGACGGAGAACACCAGCAGCAGCACCAGGGTCCAGTGGAAGAGCCGCGTCGGCAGGCCCCACACGCGCACGCGCGCCGGGACCTGCGTGGCTGCCTCGGCGGAGCGCGGGTTCATCGGCGAGGAAACACCGGTGCGCCCGCCGCTATTCCCGCCCGCCACGAAGACGCGGGTTAAGGAATGATTTCCTGCGCCGGGTCTTCCTTCTTCACCGGCTTGACGAGGTCCTCGCGCTTCACGCCGAGATACATGGCGATGGCGGCGGCGACGAAGATCGACGAATAGATCGACAGCGCGATGCCGATCGACAAGGCCAGCGCGAAGCTGTGCAGCGCCGGCCCGCCGAAGAACAGGATCGACAGCGTCATCGCCAGCGTCGAGCCGTGCGTGATCATCGTGCGCGAGATCGTCGCGGTGATGGCCGAATCGATCACCTCGGTGACGCTCGCCTTGCGCATGGTGCGGAAGTGCTCGCGCACGCGGTCGAAGATGATCACCGACTCGTTGACCGAGTAGCCAAGCACGGCCAGCAGCGCGGCCAGCGTCGGCACCGAAAATTCCCACTGGAAGATCGCGAACAGGCCGGCGACAAGGACGACGTCGTGCAGGTTGGCGATGATCGCTGCGACCGAGAATTTCCACTCGAAGCGGAACGCCAGATAGATCATGATGCCGATGCACACCAGCAGCAGGGCGAGGGTGCCGTCGTGGGCCAGCTCCTCGCCGACTGCCGGACCGACGAATTCGACACGGCGCAAATCGACGCCTGGGTCGAGTTCCTTCAACGTCGCCATCACCTGCTCGGCCTGCTGGCCGGAACTGAAGCCCGGTCGCGGCGGCAGGCGGATCAGTACGTCGCGCGAGGTGCCGAAGCTTTGCACCTGGAACTCGCCCCAGTTCTTGGCGTCGATCGTCGTGCGGATCTTCGGTAGGTCGGCCGCCTGCGGATAGGCGACTTCCATCACGGTGCCGCCGGTGAACTCGATCGACAGATTGAGCCCGCGGGCGAACAGCGCGCCGACGGCAATGACAAAAGTGATGACCGAGATCGCGTTCAGGATGCGCGAGAAGCGCATGAACGGAATCGTGCGGTGGATCCTGAAGAATTCCATCGTTCTGCCTTCTGTTTGGCGACTAGGCGCTGGCCGTGCCCGGCTTCCAGACCTGGCCGACCGAGATGCTCGCAAGTTTCTTGCGCGAACCGTAGAACAAATTGACGAAGCCGCGCGAGACGAAGACCGCCGAGAAGATCGACGTCAGGATGCCCAGGCAGTGCACGACGGCGAAACCGCGGATCGGCCCCGAGCCGAGCATGAACAGGAACACGCCGGCGATCAGCGTGGTGATGTTCGAGTCGAGAATCGTCGCAAAGGCCCGTTCATAGCCCTGCGTGATCGCCTGCTGTGCGGTGGCGCCACGGCGCAGTTCCTCACGCACGCGTTCGTTGATCAGCACGTTGGCATCGATCGCCATGCCGAGCGTGAGTGCCACCGCCGCGATGCCGGGCAGGGTGAGCGTGGCCTGCAGAAGCGACAGCAGCGCAACCAGCAGGCCGACGTTGACCGACAGGGCAGCCACCGAGATCAGTCCGAATACCCGGTAATAAAGGATCATGAACACGGCGATGGCCATGAAACCATACAAGGTTGCCTTGAAACCGCGCTCGATGTTCTCCTTGCCGAGGCTCGGTCCGATCGTTCGCTCCTCGATGATGTCCATCGGCGCAGCCAGCGCGCCGGCGCGCAGCAGCAGCGCCAGATCATTGGCCACCTGCGTGTTGTCCAGCCCGGTGATACGGAAGCGCGAACCCAGTTCGTCCTGGATCGTCGCCACGGTCAGCACCTCGCCGCGGCCTTTTTCGAACAGCACGATGGCCATCGGCTTCTTGATGTTCTCGCGCGAGACCTTGCGCATGTGGCGGCCGGCCGACTCGTTCAGATCGATCGACACCGCCGGCCGCTGGTTCTCGTCGAAGGTGGCCTGCGCGCCCTGCAACTGCTGGCCGGAGAAGATGACGTCCTTCTTCAGTACCACCGGTGCGCCGCGGCCGACCGTGAAGCGCTCCGAGCCAAACGGCACCGGCGTGCCGCCCATCACTGCCGACTGGCCTTCGGCGCTGATGTCCACGAGCCGCGCCTCCAGCGTGGCGGTACGGCCGATGATGTCCTTGGCGCGCGCGGTGTCCTGCACGCCGGGTAACTGCACGACGACGCGGTCGGCGCCCTGCTGCTGGATCACCGGTTCGGCTACGCCGAGCTCGTTGATCCGGTTGTGCAAGGTGGTGATGTTCTGTTTCAGCGCACTGTCGGCGACCGATTTCGCCGCCGCCGGGTTCAGCGTGGCCACCAGCAGCAGGTCGGCGCCGCTCGTGTCCTCGCGCAGCGCCAGATCACGGAAGTTATCGCGGATCACGCCGTCGGCGCGCGCGAGCGTCTCTGCCTCGCGAAAACGAATCTCGATGCGGTCGCCGGTACGGGCGATGCCGGCGTGCCGCACATCGCGCTCGCGCAGCATCGTGCGCAGGTCGCCGGTCAGCGCATCGAGCCGCTTGGTGACCGCCTCGGCCGTATTTACCTGCATCAGGAAATGCACGCCGCCGCGCAAGTCGAGGCCCAGGTACATCGGCAGCGCGCCGGCGCTGGCCAGCCAGCGCGGCGATCGCGACAGCAGGTTCAGCGCGACCACGAAGGTCGGGTCCTTCGGATCGGGGTTCAGCGCCGCTTCGAGCGCGTCGCGCGCCTTGATCTGCGTGTCGGTATCAGCCAGGCGAACGCGCGCGCTGACATTGAGCCCGACCAGGTCCAGATAAGCACCTTCATAGGTGACGCCAGCCGATTTCAGTGCCGATTCGATACGGGCCAGCACTTCGGCATCGACCTTGACCGTCGGGCGCTGCGACGAGACCTGCACCGCGGGCGCCTCACCGAAGAAATTCGGTGCCGTGTAGACGGCGCCGAATATCAGGGCGACCGCGATGATGATGTACTTCCAAAGGGGATAACGGTTCATACGACCCAGTCGGTTTCGTGTGAGCGCCGCTGCCCGGCGCATTTGCGATTGACCGAGAAAGATTTGTGTGCCGGCCGCCGGTCGGCCGTCAAGGGCCGGTTCCGGCCGAGCCGACAGAAGGCACGATCAGAAAGGAAAACCGAAAACAACCGCGGCAGCATGCGCAGCCCTACACACTCTTCATCGTGCCTTTGGGCAGCAGCGTCTGCACGGCCGAGCGCTGCATCGCGACTTCGATCGACTTGCCGTCGACGGCGGCGATCTGCAGGGTGACGTACTGGTCGCCCATCTCGGTGATCTTGCCGATGATGCCGCCGGCGGTCATCACTTCGTCGCCCTTGTTAAGCGCCTCGACCATTGCCTTGTGTTCCTTCTGCCGCTTGACCTGCGGCCGGATCAGCAGGAAATAGAAGACGGCGAAGATCAGCACCATGAAGATGATCGAGGTCCAGGCGCCTTCGCCGCCCTGGGCCGCCGGCGCAGTCTGCGCCAGCGCATCGGATATGAAGAACATGTGGTCTCCGGAATGTCAGTGCCGACGACGATCGCCGGCGCTTCGATGATCAGCGGGAAAGGTAGGGGACGTGCGAGGCAGCCAGTGCGCCTCAGCCGTCTTGGACATCCCGACCCGAGCGGCGTGAATTATAGCCAGCACGTCGACATCACCCGCGCCGTCACCGTCCGTGCCGACGATTGCGGCCCGCTCAGGCCGGGCCGGCCGCGCGAAAACGTGTCACTTCCTGCGCGAATTCACCGAAACGGCCGGCCTCGACCGCCGCGCGCGCCTGGCGCATTAGATCGAGATAGAAGTGCAGGTTGTGGATCGTGTTCAACCGGGCCCCGGTGATCTCGTTCACGCGCTGCAGGTGATGCAGGTAGGCACGCGAAAAATTCCGGCACGTATAGCAGGCGCAGTGGGCATCGAGTGGCGAGATGTCGTCCTTGTACCGGCTGTTGCGGATCTTGACGTCGCCGCGGGCGGTGAACAGCCAGCCGTTGCGGGCGTTGCGCGTCGGCAGCACGCAATCGAACATGTCGATGCCGGCGGCGATGCCTGCGAGCAGATCTTCGGGCGTACCTACGCCCATCAGGTAACGTGGCTTCTCAAGTGGCAGCCGCGGCGCCGTATGCGCCAGCAGGCGCAGCATCTCCTCCTTCGGTTCGCCGACCGACAGACCGCCGATTGCGTAGCCGTCAAAGCCGATGTCGACCAGGCCGGCGACCGATTCGTCGCGCAATGGCTCGTACATGCCGCCCTGGACGATCCCGAACAATGCGTTGCGGTTGCCGAGGCGATCGAATGCATCGCGACTGCGCCGTGCCCAGCGCAGTGACAGGCGCATCGAATCGGCCGCGTGCGCGGGCGAGGCCGGTGTGCCGTCGACTTCGTACGGCGTGCATTCGTCGAAGATCATGGCCACGTCGGCGTCGAGGGCGTGCTGGATGCGCATCGATTCTTCCGGCGTCAGGAACAATCGGTCGCCGTTCACCGGCGAGGCGAAGCGCACGCCTTCCTCGCTGATCTTGCGCAGCGCCCCAAGTGAAAAGACCTGGAAGCCGCCGCTGTCGGTCAGGATCGGCTTATGCCAACCCATGAACCGATGCAGCCCGGCATGTTTGCCGACGACATCGAGCCCCGGCCGCAGCCACAGGGGAAAGGTATTGCCGAGCACGAT
>JBFINI010000076.1:0-10747 GCA_041611275.1 Burkholderiaceae bacterium | reverse complement strand
TCGCCCTCCTGAAACTGCAACCGACGACAACAAGATGCCCGAATTCCTGCAGACCTCAATGTTCACCGTGAACGAAGTCGCCATCACGCCGATGATCGTGCTGCAGGCACTGCTCGTGCTGTTCGTCGCGTGGGCGCTGTCGTGGCTGCTGCAGCGGTTGCTCGGGCGCGTGTCGCAACGCAGCCAACCGCAGTTCCGCCCGTCGCTGTACACGGTCGGGCGCGTGCTGCATTACACGCTGCTGGTGGCCGGATTCCTGGTGGCGTTGTCCACGCTCGGCATCGAGATCGGCAAGCTCACCCTGTTCATGAGCGCGCTCGGCATTGGCCTCGGTTTCGGCATGCAGCAGGTCGTGAACAACTTCGTCTCCGGGCTGATCCTGCTGTTCGAGCAGAGCATCAAGATTGGGGACTACATCGAGATCGAATCCGGGCTGATGGGCGAGGTGCAGGAGATCAACATCCGCAGCATGCGCATCACCACCAACGACAACATCGACATCATCCTGCCCAACTCGGTGCTGGTCGGCGGCAAGGTGACCAACTGGACCCTGCGCGATGTCTCGCGCCGGGTGCGCATTCCCTTCGGCGTCGCCTATGGCAGCGACAAGGAACTGGTCAAGAAGGCCGGCCTGGAAGCGGCGGCCTCGGTGCCGTTCACCGTCACCGAACCCGCCAACCGCGGACCGCAGGTCTGGCTGGTCGGCTTCGGTGACAGCAGCCTGAACTTCGAACTGGTGGTGTGGCTCAATGCCGATGCGGTCAAGCGGCCGGCATCGGTCAATGCCGCCTACTGCTGGGCGCTGGAAACGGCACTGCGCAGCCACGACGTCGAGATCCCGTTTCCGCAGCGCGACCTGCACGTGCGCAGCGTGCTCGGTTTCGACGAGGCCGCAGCGCTGCAGCGTGCAATTCAGCGAGCGCAGCGCGGCGACCTGACGCCGGCCCCGGCACCACCGGCGCCGGAACTCACCAAGGCCGAGCGCGCCGAACTGTCCACCAACGACGCGCTCGCCGATGCGCTGGCGCCGACGCCGCGCAACGCGGACAATGAACCGAAAGAGGGAACGAACCGCGAGTCCTGAGGCCGCGGGGGCCGCTCGCCGGTAACCGCTTGCGGATATTGCACACATACCAGTCGGGTTTGCCTTACGCGCCGGTGCCGGTTTCGGGCCCAGAGACAAGCCTTAGAATCGCCGCCTGTTGCGTTGACCACCCGCCCGCCGACGCTGGGGTCGCCGCGACGTTGAACGGGCGGCAAGACCCCGCGAATCTCCTGACGCCAACGCCTGCATGGATCCCCTTAATTTCCTGCCTTCCTGGCCGCTGAGCGCGACACCACTTGGCTGGATCGCCGTCCTGCTGCTGGCGGCGATCCTGGCCGGCGAATGCGTGCGCCGCTTCCTGAGCTCGTCGCGAGTCATCGGTTATCTGGCAGTCGGCGCATTGCTCGGCCCCGCCATCGGTGGCGTGATCGACGCAGACACCGTAGGTCAGCTGCGGATCTTTGTCGACATCGCGGTGGGCATGCTGCTGTTCGAGCTTGGCCAACGCGTCGATCTGAGCTGGCTGCGCCGTAACCCGTCACTGCTGGCCGCCAGCCTGCTCGAAGCGGCGCTCACCTTCATGCTGGTCTACCTGGTGATGACGCTGTTCGACATCCGGCCGATCACCGCGGCCGCTGCGGCCCTGCTCGCCGTCGCGACCTCGCCTGCCGTGGTGATGACCGTCGTCAAGGACCTGCGGGCGCAGGGTCAGATCAGCGAACGGGTGATGCTGTTCACGGCGCTGAACACCGCCTATGCGGTGATCGGGCTGGCTCTGATCGTCGGCCTGCTGCACTACCAGAGCGCGGCTCCGCCGAAGTCGATCTACCTGCACCCGCTTTACCTGATCGCCGGCTCGCTGATGCTCGCTGGCGTGCTGGCGATGGTCATGCTGAGCCTGCTGCGCCTGTTCGGGCGGCGGCCGGCGTTCCAGTTCTCGGCCACCGTGTCGCTGGTGCTGCTGACCGTGGCGGCAGCGGCAATCCTGAAGTTGTCGGTGCCGCTGGCCCTGCTGCTGCTCGGGGTGCTGGCGCGCATGTTCGACCGCGAGCGGCATTTCGTCTCGCTGAAATTCGGCGAAACGGCGATGCTGTTCATCGTGCTGCTGTTCGCGTTGACTGGCGCCAGCCTGCAGTTCGGCGGCTTTGCCGCGGCCTGGCCGCTGGCGCTAGCCTTCATCGCCGCCCGCTTCGTCGGCAAGTCAGTGCCGATCCTGGTTCTGGCCAATGCGAGCAGCCTGCCGCTGCGCAAGGCCGCGATGGTCAGCTTCGGCCTGTTGCCGATGTCCGGCCTTTCATTGCTGATGCTGCACGAGCTGCAGCAGCAGTCGCCACCCTTTGCCGCCGAGCTCGGCGCAGCGATGTACCTGGCGATCACGATCCTCGCCTTCGCCGGCCCGGTCGCACTCGATCTCGCCCTGCGCAAATCGGGCGAAGCCGCGGAGGACGTGCGATGAGCGCCGCCCGGCCACCCGAAGGCGCTTCGCCCCCCGCGCGGGGGAACAGCGCGCAGCGCGAAGGGGGCACCATGAGCGACCTCGAGTTCGGCTCCTCGCGGGCGCTGACCATGGGCATCGAGCTCGAGCTGCAGATCCTCAATCGCCGCGACTGCGATCTGACGCGCGGCGCCGAGGACCTGATCAAGCTGGTCGAGCACGCCAAACACCCCGGTGAGATCAAGCCCGAAATCACCGACAGCATGGTCGAGATCAGCACCGGCATCCACGAGCGCTATGACTCGGCGCTAGCCGAGCTGCAGGAGATCCGCGATGTTGTCGTCAAGGCGGCGCAGAAGCTCAATCTGCTGGTTGCCGGAGGCGGTGCGCATCCGTTCATGCACTGGAGCGACCGCAAGATCTTCGACAAGCCGCGCTTCAAGCAGCTGAGTTCCCTGTACGGCTATCTCGCCAAACAGTTCACGATCTTCGGCCAGCACGTGCACATCGGTTGCCCCGATGGCGATACCGCCATCTACCTGACCCATGCGATGAGCCGCTACATCCCGCACTTCATTGCGCTGGCTGCCTCCTCGCCGTACCACCAGGGCACTGACACCTCCTTCGATTCATCGCGACTGAATGCGGTGTACGCATTCCCGCTGTCCGGACGCGCGCCGGTGCTCGACCGCTGGGAGGCGTTCGTCGCCTACTTCGAGAAGATGCGGACGGCCAAGGTGGTCGAAAGCATGAAGGATTTCTACTGGGACATCCGGCCGAAGCCCGAGTACGGCACGATGGAGGTGCGCGTCTTCGATACGCCGCTGACCGTGGAAAAGGCGGCCGTCCTCGCTGCCTACGTTCAGGCGCTGGCCCGCTATCTGCTGATCGAGCGCCCGGTGACGGTGAACGAGGACATGTACCTCACCTACACCTACAACCGCTTCCAGGCCTGCCGCTTCGGCATGTCAGGCCTGATGATCGATCCGCTCTCGCACGAGCACCGCTCGATCAACGAAGACATCATTGCCACGGTCGAACTGCTTGCCACGCACGCGCAGGAACTGGAATCGACCGAAGCGATGCGCCAGGTCAGCGAATGGGCGGCCAATCGCGCCAATGACGCTTCATGGATGCGAGAGCATTACCGGCGCAGCGATTCACTGGCCGATCTGATGTGGCAAACGGGCCTGCTGTGGAGCGGCGAGCTGTAGACCCAGCGGCGCAGCCGCCGGCGCCGAGCCCTGCGCCATCGTCTGCTCGGCCACCGACCGTCACGCTGACGGCGGTGTCGCCGTCAGGGCAACCCACAGCGGCCGCCGCGCCGCCGCGACCGTCGGGGCCGCCGCTGCGTATTGGCGTCTCGGCACGCATCCTGCATCCCGAAGGCGCGCGAGCGCTCGGTTTTCGCAACAAGATGCTGCAGTATGTCGAAGCGTCGGCGGCGCACTGGATCATGGCGCACGGCGCGCTGGTGTTCATGGTGCCGACACTGGCCAAGGATGTGGCCGTCCAGCGCTCGGCGGTGTCGATCCGCGATTATGTCGAGGCGCTCGACGGCCTCGTGCTCCAGGGCGGCGCCGATGTCAGCCCGACCACTTACGGCGAGGAACCGCGCGACCCGGCCTGGAAAGGCGACCGCGTGCGCGACATGTACGAGATCGAGCTGCTGTGGGCGTTCGTGTTCCAGCAAAAGCCGGTGCTCGGCATCTGCCGCGGCATGCAGCTGGTCAATGTCGCCTTCAACGGCACGCTGCACCAGGACATTCCGACCGATATTCCGAATACGGTCGGCCACTTCGATCCGACCAAGTACGACCAGCTCCATCACGAGCTGGCCTTCGAGTCGGGCGGCACGCTGGCCCAGCTGTACGGCGAAGCCGCGCGGCTGCGCGTCAACAGCATTCATCATCAGTGCATCAAGCGCGTCGGCAATGGCCTGGCCATCGAGGCGCGATCGCCCGGCGACGGGGTGATCGAGTCGGTCCGTTGGACCGGGTCGAGTTTCGTCATGGGGGTGCAGTGGCACCCGGAGTTCCACGCGCTGGCCGACAGCGATCTGCTCGACAGCGGTCCGATCATCAGCGAGTTCCTTGAGCATTGCCAACGCCGCAAGCGCGACGCGATGGCGGCGCGGCCGGCACCCTTGCGCGCTGCCGGATAATGCCGGCGCAGGCAATCGCTGCGTGCTCGTGGCAGGGCCGGGCGTGCGAGCTGGGTGGTCGGGCTGCGGTCGTCGCCGGTACCAAGCGAGCAGCGCGCCTCGGCCTTGATTCGAGGGACCTTTCATACGCCTCTGGGTGACCTGCCGACGATTGCCAGCGAATAACCTCTACGCGTGAACGCGTACGCGGCAGGCACCATTAGTTGGCTGTGGTCGCCGCTAGCATCACGGTTTGGCGAAATGCTCCGCATTCGTCCCTGCAGCACAACCGAGAAGAAACGATGAGCGCTCTGATCAATGCCGTCTGGCCCGGCCGACCCTATCCGCGCGGCGCGCACTGGGACGGCGAAGGCGTGAACTTTGCCCTGTTCTCGGAGAACGCCGAGCGTGTCGAGCTGTGCCTGTTCGACGAGAGCGGCGAGAACGAAGTGCAGCGGGTCGAGTTGCCCGAGTACACCGATCAGGTCTGGCACGGCTACCTGCCGGAAGTGCGCCCGGGGCAGCTGTACGGCTACCGGGTGCACGGACCGTACAAGCCCGAGGAAGGACACCGCTTCAACCCGAACAAGCTGCTGCTCGATCCGTACGCGCGCACGATCGTCGGCGAGATCACCTGGGACGATGCGCTGTTCGGCTACACCATCGGTCATCCGGACGCCGACCTGTCCTTCGACGAGCGCGACAGCGCGCCGTTCATGCCGCGCTGCAAAGTGATTGATCCGGCGTTCACGTGGGGCAACGACGCGCCGCCGGACGTCGCCTGGCACGAGACCGTGATCTACGAGATGCACGTGCGCGGCTTCACCAAGCTGCACCCGGAGGTGCCGGAAGCGCTGCGCGGCACCTATGCCGGGCTGGCCTCGGCGCCGGCAATCGAATACCTGCGCACGCTTGGCGTGACTTCGGTCGAGCTGATGCCGGTGCATGCCTTCGTCGACGACCGCTATCTGGTCGATCGCGGCATGCGCAACTACTGGGGCTACAACACGATCGGCTATTTCGCGCCCGAGTCCCGCTATTCGGCGTCGGGCAAGGTCAACGAGTTCAAGACGCTGGTGCGCACGCTGCATTCGGCCGGCATCGAGGTGCTGCTCGATGTCGTCTACAACCACACTGCCGAGGGCAGCCACCTTGGCCCGACGCTGAGTTTCCGCGGCATCGACAACGCCAGCTACTACCGCCTGGTCGGCGATAACGCCCGCTACTACGAGGACTTCACCGGCTGCGGCAACACGCTCAATCTGCAGCACCCGCGCGTGCTGCAGCTGCTGATGGACTCGCTGCGCTACTGGGTCACCGAGATGCACGTCGACGGCTTCCGCTTCGACCTCGCGTCGGCGCTGGCACGCGAACTGCAGGCTGTCGACCGCCTCGGCGCGTTCTTCGACATCCTGCGCCAGGACCCGACGCTGTCGCGCGTGAAACTGATTGCCGAGCCTTGGGATCTGGGTGCCGGTGGCTATCAGGTCGGCAATTTTCCGGTCGGCTGGGCCGAATGGAACGACAAGTACCGCGACACGATGCGCGCCTACTGGAAGGGCGACGGCGGCCTGATCGGCGAATTCGCGCAGCGGCTGACCGGCTCGAGCGATCTGTACAACCGTTCGAGCCGCCGACCCTACGCCAGCGTGAATTTCGTCACCGCGCACGACGGTTTCACGTTGCACGATGTCGTCGCCTACAACGACAAGCACAACGAGGCCAACGGCGAGGAAAACCGCGACGGCCATAGCCACAACCTGTCGTGGAACCACGGCGCCGAAGGCCCGACCGACGATGCAAACATCGTCGCCCTGCGCGAACGGCAGAAACGCAATTTCCTGGCCACGCTGTTGCTGTCGCAGGGCATTCCAATGATCACGGCCGGTGACGAGATCGGCCGCACGCAGAACGGCAACAACAACGCGTATTGCCAGGACAACGAAACGAGCTGGGTCAACTGGTCGCTCGACGACAACGGGCGCGCGCTGCTGCAGTTCGTGCGGCGGCTGATAGAAATCCGCCGCGATCATCCGGCGTTCCGCCGCCGCGACTTCTTCCAGGGACGACCGCTGCACGGCGCCGAGGTCAAGGACATCAGCTGGTTCGAGCCCGATGCATCGGAAATGACCGGCGAGGCCTGGGATCACGAGCACGCGCGGGCGCTCGGCGTGTACCTGGCCGGTGAGGCGCTGACCGAGACCGACCGTCGCGGGCGGCGGGTGACGGACGACAATTTCCTGCTGCTGTTCAACGCTGGAGCGGAGGCGATCGACTTCAGGCTGCCATCGCAGCTCGGCCCCGGTTCCTGGCTGGTGCTGCTCGACACCAATCATGAACAGGGGCTGCAGGCCGACGGCGTGTTCGAACCCGAAGCCGGCTACGCATTGCAGGCGCGCTCGCTGGCACTGCTGCTGCATCTGAAGGCGCCGGCGTAACGCCATCGACTGCAGGGCCGGCAGCGCCGACGACGCTGCCAACAAGGAGAGACGAATTGAACAACACACGAGTGCATCGCATGCCGTTCGGCGCCGAGCTTGCGGCTGATGGGCGCGCCCGCTTCGCGCTGTGGGCGCCGGCCGCCCGCCAGGTCGAGCTCGTGCTGACGGGTGGTTCCCAACCCGCCCAGATCGTCATGCGCTCGACGGACAACGGCTGGTTCGAGGCCACGCTCGACGGCGCTGGCGCCAGCACGAACTACGCCTTCCGCGTCGACGGCAAGCCGCTGGTGCCCGATCCGGCTTCGCGCAGCAATCCCGACGGCGTGCATGGCGCGAGCCGACTGGTCGATCCGCGTGCCTACGAGTGGCAAGCCGGTGACTGGCGCGGCCGGCCCTGGAACGAAGCGGTAGTCTACGAAATGCACATCGGCACCTTCACTGCGCAAGGCACCTTTGCCGCAGCTGTCGAGCGCCTCGACGACCTCGTTGCGCTCGGCGTCACCGCGCTGGAGATCATGCCGGTGGCGTCGTTTGCCGGCAGTCGCGGCTGGGGCTACGACGGCGTGCTGCTGTTCGCCCCGCAGGCCAGTTACGGCACGCCCGAGGACTTCAAGCGGCTGATCGATGCCGCGCACGCGCGCGGCCTGATGGTGCTGCTCGATGTCGTCTACAACCACTTCGGCCCCGACGGCAACTACCTGCACGTCTACGCGCCGCAGTTCTTCAACCCCAAGCACCAGACGCCGTGGGGCGCGGCCATCAACTTCGACGGCGAAGCCAATCGCACGGTGCGCGATTTCTTCATCCACAACGCGCTGTACTGGCTTGAGGAGTATCAGCTCGATGGCCTGCGCCTCGATGCGATTCACGCCATCGCCGACGACTCGAAGCTGCACATCGTCAACGAGCTGGCGCAGGCGGTACATGCCGGACCGGGGCGCCGCCGGCACATTCACCTGATCCTCGAAAACGACCTGAACCAGGCGCGGTTTCTCACCCGCGGCGCCGACGGCGCTACGCCGCTGGCCACCGCGCAGTGGAACGACGATATCCATCACGCGATCCACGTGATCGCCACCGGCGAGACCGACGGCTACTACGCCGACTATGCGGAGGCGCCGCTGCGCCAGCTCGGCCGCACGCTGGCCGAAGGATTCGCCTACCAGGGCGAGCCGTCGCCTTATCGCGACGGCGAACTGCGTGGTGAGCGTTCGGCACATCTGCCGCCGCTGGCCTTCGTCGACTTCCTGCAGACGCACGATCAGGTTGGCAACCGCGCCTTCGGCGAGCGGCTGGTGCATCTGGCGCCGGAAGACCGGTTGCGCGCACTGACTGCCTGCGTGCTGCTGGCGCCAGCGGTGCCGATGCTGTTCATGGGCGAGGAATTCGGCGCCAGCAGTCCGTTTCAGTACTTCTGCGATTTCAGCGGCGAGCTGGCGCAGGCAGTGACCAACGGCCGGCGCAACGAATTCGGCCGCTTCGCGCGCTTTTCCGATCCGGCGGTCCGGGACCGCATCCCGGATCCGAACGATGGCGCCACTTTCATGCGCAGCAAGCTCGACTGGGCCGACTGCGTCGCACCCCGGCACGCGCGCTGGCTGGCGCTGTATCGGGAGCTGCTGACGATCCGGCGCGAACGGCTGGTGCCGGTGCTGCCGCAGGTCGGCAGTGGCAGTTACGAGCTGGCGGGAGCCGTGCTCCGTGTGCGCTGGCCGCTCGGCGCGGGCGGCTCGCTGCATCTGCTGGCGCACCTGAGCGAACAGCCCGTCGCGGCGACGGCGATGCCGCCGGGCGTGGCCCTGTACGCCAGTCATGCGATCGAAGGTGAACTGCCGCCCTGGTCGGTGCGCTGGTCGCTGGAGCTGCTTTGACCGCGCGGCTTGAACATCTGGCGCAGCTCAAGGGCATCGCGCTCGAGTACACGGACGTCTGGGGCAAGGTCCACGCCACCGAAGCCGGTGTGCTTGCTGATCTGCTCGGCGCGATGCACATTGCCGCGCGCGATGAGGCGGCGATCGAGGCGGCGATCGGTGCCCATGACACGGCGCTGTGGCAGCAGGTGCTGCCGGCCGCGCACGTCATCGCCGACCCCTGCGCGTCGCCTTCGGCCGCGCTGCGGCTGGCTGCGGCGCTGAACGAAGCGCGCCTGACGTGGCGCCTGGTCGAGGAAGGCGGCGCCGTCCACCGCGGCGAGTTTCGCCCGGTCGATCTGGCGGAAATCGAACAAGCAGGCGTCGGGTCGACGCAGATTCGCGCCAGCCAGCTACCGCTGCCCGCAGGGTTGCCGCCCGGGTATCACCGCCTGAGCGTTCTGCAGGACGAGGCGGCACTCGGCGAATGCCTGCTGATCGTGGCGCCACCTGTCTGCTACGTGCCACCGGCGCTGGCCGGCGACGGCCGCATCTGGGGCGCAGCGGCGCAGCTTTACGCGGTGCGCTCCGAGCACAACTGGGGGGTTGGCGACTTCACCGATCTCGCCGTGCTGCTCGAGCAATGGGGACTGAACGGCGCCGGCGTGGTCGGCGTCAATCCGCTGCACGCGATGTTCCCGCACAACCCCGCGCACGCCAGCCCATACAGCCCGTCAAGCCGCCTGTTCCTGAACACGCTGTACCTCGATGTCGAGGCGATCGACGACTACGCAGAAAGCGATGCGGCACGCACGCTCGCCCGCAGCGCGCCGTTCCAGGCGCGGCTCAAGCAGCTGCGCGGCACCGAACTGGTCGACTACGTCGGCGTGGCCGAGGCCAAGCGACAGGTGCTGGAGCTCTTGTATGCGCATTTCCGCAGCCATCATCTTGCCCATCACAGCGGCCGGGCCCAGGCCTTCTTCGCCTTTCGCGATGCGCGCGGCGAGGCGCTGCGCCTGCACGCGCTGTTCGAGGCGTTGCAGGAATATTTCCATCGCCAGGACAGCAGTATCTGGGGCTGGCAGGTCTGGCCGCTGGAGTATCGAAGGCCCGATGCGCCGGCCGTGCAGCGCTTTGCGCAGGAGCACGGCGAGCGGGTCGAATTCTTCGAATATCTGCAGTGGCAAGCCGACGTGCAGCTGGCCGCCGTCGGCCGGCGTTCGTTCGAACTCGCGCTCGGCGTCGGCCTGTACCAGGACCTCGCGGTTTCGATCGACCGCGCCGGCGCCGAGGCCTGGGCCGAGCAGGATCTTTATGCGATCGGCGCCTCGGTCGGCGCGCCGCCCGATGAGTTCAACCTGAAGGGACAGAACTGGGGATTGCCACCGCTGATTCCGCAGCGCCTGCAGGAAGCCGCCTACGCGCCGTTCATCGCCACGCTGCGCGCCAACATGCAGCACTCGGGCGCTTTGCGCATCGACCACGTGATGGCGCTGATGCGGCTGTACTGGATCGCCGAGGGGGCCGATGCGGCGCACGGTGCTTACGTGCACTACCCGTTCGACGATCTGCTGGCCATCGTGCGGCTCGAAAGCCAGCGCAACCGCTGCCTGGTCATCGGCGAAGATCTGGGCACCGTGCCGCCCGAGGTGCTGACCAAGCTCGCCGCCAGCGGTGTGCTGTCGTACCGGCTTCTGTACTTCGAGCGCGACGCGCAGGGCGGATTCCTGGCGCCGACCGAATTCGAGCCGCAGGCGCTGGTGGCTGGCGCCACCCACGACCTGCCAACGCTGGCCGGCTGGTGGGACGGTCACGATCTCGAGCTGCGGGCGA
>JBFINI010000075.1:0-10803 GCA_041611275.1 Burkholderiaceae bacterium | reverse complement strand
TTGAAGAACCGGTGCAGCCAGCGCAGCGGCCGGCCCCAGAGGAACCATTCGTTCAGGTCGCCGATCAACACGGTCAGCGCGCGATCGTCCGTCTCCAGCCGCGCCAGCAGCGTCCGGATTTGCTGCCGGCGTTCGGCCGGGCGCAGGCCGAGGTGCGTGGCCAGCACGCGCAGGGCGACGCCACGGCAGTCCAGCCTGACATCGAGCGCGCCGCGCGCCTCGCGCGCCGGCACGCTCAGGTCGACCCGCTGCACGTCGATGATCCTGCAGCGGGTGAGCAGCGCGTTGCCGTAGGCGCTGTCCGGCTTCAGCAGGGTCGGCCCGGCGACGGCGCGCTGGCCGATGGTCCTCGCCAGCATGTCCAGGAAGCCAGGCGACCCGTGCCGGGACTCGACCTCCTGCAACGCCATCACGTCGGCATCGATTTCCTTCAGCACCCGCGCGATGCGCTCGGCGTCGAAGCGTCCGTCGGTGCCGATCGCCCGATGGATGTTGTAAGTGGCGAGCCGGATGCGCGTCACGTCCTCGGCGCGGTCTGCTCGCCCGTTTCGCCGGCCCCGCCGCGGCGGCGCAGCCAGCGCCGCAGCACCCACGTGATCGCGAGGACCAGCACCAGCACGGCGGCGACGATCGCCATTGCGCCCGCGCTGGGATCGCGAATCGCCGCGGCGATCCGGTCGATGAACAGTACGGTGGCGGCGATGCCCGGCGCCATGCCCAGCAGTGTGCCAACCAGGAAATCGCGTGCGCCGATGTGCGACGCACCGGCAACGAGATTGACGACGGTAAACGGTGCCACCGGAAGCATCCGCACCGTGACCACCGTCAGCAGACCCCGACGGCCGAGTCGCTTGCTGAGCCGGTTCAGCCGCCCGCCGGCAAGGCGCCGCACAACATCGCGGCCGAGCATGCGGCCGAGGCCGTAGGTCGTTGCCGCGCTGAGCAGCGAGCCGCCCATTGCGTAGGCCACGCCGAGCCAGGGGCCGAAGACCAGCACCGTCGCCGCCACCAGCACCGTGATCGGCATGACCAGCAGCCCGGCCAGGACGTACACGCCGAGCACGGCCAGCGGCGCCGCCGGCGCCTGTTTCAGGTTTTCCGCGAATCGGGCGACCGTGTCGATTGCAAGCCATTCGCCCAGCGGCGTCCAACGCCAGGCTGCGGCCAGCGCCACAAACGCGACCAGCACAGTGCCGCCGAGCAGCAACTGACCCCGCGCCGATGAGCGGTGGTCCTCCGGCACGAACTCGGACAGCAGGCGCTCGGGCGCTACCGGCCGTTCGGGGTCGATGATCGAACCATCATCGACCCACTGCTCGAGGTCGGCGGGAACCTCGGGCTCGAGGCGCGCGAGCGTGCGCCCTTCGCGGCGCAGTGCCGCGATCGTCTTCAGCAGCGCGCCGTTCTGCTGCTCGGCCTGCGCCACCGCATCGACATCTGTGCCGAGGTGCTCGGCCAGAAGGCGCCGGCGCAGCGCGCCGATCGCGCGGCGAATGCGCTCGTCACCGGCCGCTTCGATGGCGAGATTGCACTCGGTGTCCAGGCCCATCGAGCGGTTGCTGAGATTGGCCGAGCCGATGGTGACGAAATCGTCATCGGCGATCAGCAGCTTTGCGTGCACGTTCACATAGCCGTTGTCGAGTCCCGGCACGTGCGGATAGAAGCTTTCGTAGCGGTGGTGACGGTCGGCCTCGCGCAGCCGTCGATTCAGGCGGGCGCGCAGCACGCCCATCGTCGTTTCCTCCAGCCAACCGCTGTCCTTGCAGCGGGAAATCATCGCGACCTGCGGTCCTTGCGGCTCGCCGAGGCGGCGCGCCAGCGCTTCGGCGATCGGGGCGGCGCTGAAGTACTGGTTTTCGATGTACAGGCTGGCATGTGCCGCGCCAATCGCGTCCAGGTAGAGCTGCTTGATCTCCTGTACCGCGGCTTGCTCCCTGTACGTCGGTTGGGTGCGGGCGATGCCGACGGCCACTTCGGTCAGGTCGGGCGCGACTTCCGGCGGCCACGGGTCGCTGCCGTTTGACTCGCCGACGGGCACGGCGCGCCCGCAGCCGCGCCGCCAGCGTTCGCGCGCCAGTTCACCGAGCGCTGCGGCGGCCTCGCCGTCGACCAGCATCTGCAGGTCGTGAAAGGGCGGACAGTCGCCGCCGTCGGGATGCCGCCGGCGCGTGTCTTCGGCGCGATGCTCGGGCGTGTCCCAGCGGCCGTGCGTGAGGTCGAGACCGCCGACGAAAGCGACGGCGTCGTCGATGACGACCACTTTCTGATGGTGCGAGGCGCCGACCGGATGGGCGTTGTCGAGACGAAAGTGCAGCCGCCGGTGCGTGCGCCAGCCCAGCTTGTAGACGGGCAGCAGCTCGCGATCGGCCGCGTAGAGCATTGCGAAGTCCCAGTCCAGAACGCGGATCTGCAGCGTTCGCGTTCGTTTGGCCAAGGCATTGAGGAAGTCGCCGAGCGTGTCCGGCAGGCCGTCGCTGTTGTCTGCGGCATGGAGTCGAATCCGGCTGTCGAAGTCCCATGCGAGGATGAAGATCGAATGCCGGGCCCGGGCCGCTGCGGAGCGAAACGCTGCGAAATAGGCGGCGCCGTCGACCAGAAATGCCGCCCGGTGCGCGTGCGCCAGACGCCAGCAGTTGTGCCCGGGTCTGAGGATCGAAATGCCGTGAATTGGGTCGGACACGGGCAATGGTTTCCGATTTGATCCAGTCACCGGGCAGTGCAACCCACCCGCCGGCTCGGCGGCAGAGCAATGCGCCGCGGATCGCAATGACAACGCGCAGCCTCATTGCTTCACGCCTGTATGGCCCGTCGGCACGCAACGTAATCTTCAGGATGGCGCCTCGCCAACCCGTCGCGCAGCCGGCGGGCGTCGAACCCGACGAGCTACCCTTGAGGTTAACTTAACGGGCGCTCGCAACAGAACGCAGCCCACACGTGTCGTCAGGTCGCGCAAGCTGGCGCATTCATATTGCGGCTTGACCTGCTTGGTACAGTTCGCGCTGCTCGACCGGCAAGAACTTCCGACATGACAACTGCCTGGATCATCGCTACCCGCGAAAGCCCGCTTGCGCTGTGGCAGGCCGAGCACGTGCGCGACCGGCTGCGCGAGCTTCATACGGGCGCGCGCATCGAACTGCTCGGCATGACCACGCGCGGCGACCAGATCCTCGATCGCGCGCTGTCCAAGGTCGGCGGCAAGGGCCTGTTCATCAAGGAACTCGAAGTCGCGCTGGCCGAGGGGCGTGCCCATCTGGCCGTGCATTCGCTCAAAGACGTGCCGATGCTGCTTTCGCCCGAGTTCCGTCTGGCGGCGGTGCTGGCCCGCGAGGATCCGCGCGACTGCTTCGTGTCGTCTCGCCACGAAAGCCTGCAGGCGATGCCGGCGGGCAGCATCGTCGGCACCTCGAGCCTGCGCCGCGAGCTGATGCTGCGCGCGGCGTATCCGAAGCTCGAGATTCGGCCGGTGCGCGGCAACGTCGGCACGCGGCTGCGCAAGCTCGATGCCGGCGATTACGATGCGTTGATCATGGCCTCCGCCGGGCTGAAGCGGCTCGGTTTAGCCGATCGCATCCGCCAGATCCTGCCCACCGATGAGTTCCTGCCGGCACCGGGGCAGGGCGCGCTTGGCATCGAGATCGTCGCCGCACGTGAAGACGCCGCCGTGCTGGTGGCGCCGCTCGAAGATGCCGCCACGCGCGCGGCGACCGCCGCCGAACGTGCCGTGTCGCGGCTGCTCGGCGGCAGCTGCGAGGTGCCGTTGGCCGCTTATGCGGAGATCGAACCCGACGGCCGGCTGCGCTTGCGTGCGCGGGTGGGCAACCAGCGCACCGGTGACCAGGTGGCCGCCGAAGCGATCGGCGCGGCGACCGACGCGGAGCGACTCGGCGCCGAGGTGGTCGATGCACTGAAGCGGCTCGGCGCGCTGCAGTTGCTGCCGACTGACTGAGCGGCGTGTGACGGCTGCCGTCACTGTGATTGTCACGCGTCCCGGCGCTGCAGGGCAGGCGCTTGCCGATGAACTGCAGCGTGCCGGGCAGCCGTCGCTCTGGTTGCCGGCCTTCGAGTTCGGAGCGGCACCTGATGAAGTGGCCGCGCGCGCCACGTTGGCGGCGCTCGCCGATTTTGATCTCGCGGTGTTTGTCAGTCCGCAGGCGGCGCGGGCGACCGCCGCGTTGCTGCGTGGTGCATGGCCCTCGGGCACCATCATCGCCGCTGTCGGTGCCGGGACACGTGCCGCGGTGGCATCGATCGAGGGCGCCGCGCAGGCAAAAGTGCTCACGCCCACCGACGCTGATCTGCGCGGCGGCGGCTCCGAGTCGCTGTGGCCGCTGCTGCAGCGGCTGCCGCGTCTGCGTCGCGTGCTGCTGTTGCGGGCGCAAGCTGGGCGCGAATGGCTGATCGACCGGCTGCGCGAAACCGGCGTCACGGTGGTGCCGTTGGCCGTGTACTCGCGCAAGGTCTTCACGCCGCCGATCGAAGTGCGCATGCGTCTGGCGGCCGCCGCTGGCGGCGAACTGGCGAGCGTCATCAGCAGCAGTGATGCCGTGACGGCACTGGCGCGAATGCTTGCACCGCAGCCGGAGGTCCTGCTGGCGCTGCGGCGCGGGCTCGCTCTGGCCACGCATCCGCGCATCGCCGAGGCGATGCGCTCGGCGCAATTCAGTCATGTCGGGCTTTGCGCGCCTGATGTGCCGGGCGTCTTGGCGGCGTTACGCGCAGTGCAGCCGCTAGAATCGCCGCCTCCTGCTGCCGATGGAAACGGCGGGCGCAACTGATACCGGCGCCACGCGGCGGGAGCACGCAGCACGGGCAATCCGCGGCGGTGACCCGCTGAATTCACACCGCCTGCGACTCGCCGGGCCTTGTCAATGAACGAAGCAAATCCACCCTCCGCTCCAGAGCCTGCCGCGCCGCGGCGGCGGGCCGGCGACGTCGAACCGCGCGGTCGCGGGCGCCGCCGTGCGGTGATCACGCTGCTGATCGTCGCGCTCCTGCTGGCCGCTGCCTACACGGTGCTCGAATCGCGGCGCGAAGCAAAACAACAGCAGCAGCTGGCCGAGACGCGCGCGCGCGAAGCTGCCGAAGCGATGGCCCGCGCTGACGCTGCCGCCCGACTGGCCGAGCAGGCGAGCAAGCGGCTGGAGGAACTCGAGCGGGCGACCGTCGAGAGTGCCGATCTGGCCGCGGTCTCGGCGCCGCCGAGCCGCGAAGAGGCGCTGCTGCTGGAAGTCGAGCGGCTGGTCACGCTGGCGATGCACGATCTGCAACTGACGCGGCAGACTGCGACCGCGATCGCGGCGCTTGAACTGGCCGATGCCCGACTGGCGTCGACCAATGTGCCGCGCTGGCAACCGCTGCGGCGCGCCTTCGGCCGCGACCTCGAGCGCCTGCGCGCGTTGCCAGCGGTCGACGTAACGGGCATCGCACTGCGGCTTGATCAACTGATCGCCGGTGCCGACGTGTGGCCGCTGGTCATCGCACCCACGCCGCCGCCGGCCACGCCGTTGAGCGCGACGAAAGCCGTGCCGCGCCCGCCGGCGAAGAAAGGCGAAGCTGTGCGCGAACCTGAACCCCCGCCGCCGCCGAATGCCTGGGAACGAGCGCGTGCCTGGCTGGCTGCCGAGTTCGGCGATCTGGTCCGCATCCGCGAAGTGGCAACGCCCGAAGCGCTGCTGCTGACCGCTGAGCAGGGCAAGCTGGTTCGTCAGCAGCTCAAACTGCGTCTGCTCGGCGCGCGCGCGGCGCTGCTGGCGCGCAACGACAAGCTCTACCACGCCGACCTCGAAAACGCGCAGACGCTACTGGCGTTGTACTTCGAGGGTCGTCATCAAGGAGTGGCCGGTGCGGCGGCGGCGCTGCGGCAAATGAACACGACGGTGCTGGCGGCGGGCGACCTGCCGACGCTCGCCGAGAGTCAGACCGCCGTGCGCGCGGCGCGCCTGCGGCGTCCATGACGAAGGCGCACGGAGCGATGCCGGCGCACCTCCGGGAACATAGCCAACGGAGCTGCCGATGAGGATGCTGCTGTGGCTGCTGGCGCTGGCGGTGGTCGGTGTGGCCGTTGCGCTCGGTGCGCGCTTCAACGCCGGCAACGTGGCGCTGTTTGTGCCGCCCTATCGCATCGATCTGTCGCTGAATTTCTTCCTGCTGATCATCGCGCTGCTGCTTGTGCTCGCCTACTGGCTGGCGCGGCTGCTGCACAAGCTGGCCGAGTTTCCGCGCCGGGTCGCGACTTATCGGGCAGGGCGCGACATGATGGGCAACCTGCAGGCGCTGCGCTCGGCGCTGCTGGCGCTCCTCGAAGGTCGTTACGCGCGCGTTGAGCGGGCGGCGCGCAACGCGCAGGCAGCGCCGGAAAGCGCCGCGCTCGCCGCACTGCTGGCGGCACGCGCGGCGCACCGCATGCAGGAATACGAGCGGCGCGACGATTGGCTGCGTCAGGCCGAACAGGACCGCAGCGTGCAGATGGCGCGGCTGATCTCGAGCGCGGAAATGTGGACCGAAACGCGCGAAACGAATCGCGCGCAGAGTGCTATCAGCGAACTGCAAAGCGCTGGCGGCCGCCATATCCATGCCTCGCGCATTGCGCTCGGCGTCAATGCGCAGGCGCATCGCTGGGACGATGTGCTCAAGGGCGTCCGCCTGCTCGGCAAGCGGCGGGCGCTGCATGAGGTGGCGGCACAGGGTTACCGGCTGGCCGCGCATCGCGGCCGGCTGCTCGATCATCGGCACGATGCCGATGCCTTGGTCGCGGCGTGCCGCAGTATCCCGGCCGAAGAACTGCGTCGACCTGAGCTGGCTGCGGAAGCGGCGCGCTTGCTGGCCTCGGTCGATCGCGGCAATGTGGCTGCCGAACTGATCGAGGCGGCGCTCAAAGACGGCTGGAACACGGAACTAATCGATCTGTATGGGCGAATCGATGCGCCGCCGTATCGCGCGCGCATCGAACTGGCAAGCCAGTGGCTGAACGCCCATCCGCGTGATCCGGCGCTGCTGCGCTGCCTGGGCCGGCTGTGCGAACGCGAGCAACTGTGGGGCAAGGCAAGAGCATTTCTCGTCGAGAGCCGGCGCCTGCGGCCGAGCGCTGAAACGTCGCTGGTCCTGGCGCGCATCGCCGAAGCCACCGGGGACGAGGGGGCAGCGCAAGCGCACTATCGTGAAGCGGCGCTGGCCTTTGCCCGGGCAGTCGAATTGACCGACGACGACGCTGGCACCGGTTCGACGAACTGAGGCGTGGCCAACAGGCCGCAAGCGATCCCCTTGCCGGTTGCCCGCTTGGCCAGGTTGCACCCTGGCGGCGAAGCGCGCCCCGCACCATGCGTGATCTTCTGCGGGCAACTCCGTAATCGATAGACCGCTGCCGGCGTGCTTCAATCGGCCGATGCAGTTCATCAACGAAGCGCTGTTGGCCGCCGGCCTGCTGCTGTTCATCGCGATCCTGCTGTCGGCGTTGTCGCAGCGCTTCGGCGTGCCGGCCTTGCTGGTATTTCTGGCCGTTGGGCTGTTCGCCACCGAATTGCCGGGCGCACCCGGCGATTTGATCAGCCCGCAGACGGCGGCGCTGGTCGGCAACCTCGCGCTGGCGGTCATCCTGCTCGACGGCGGCTTGCGCACGCGCACATCGACGTTCCGCATGGTGGCGGCACCGGCGCTGGTGCTGGCGACCGTGGGCGTGCTGTTGACGGCGCTGCTGGTCGGCGTGCTGGCCGTACTGCTGCTCGACTTTGACTGGCGCTACGGGCTGCTGCTGGGCGCGATCGTCGGCTCGACCGATGCCGCGGCGGTATTCGCGCTGCTGCGCACCGGCGGACTGCGGCTGAACGAACGTGTCGGCGCTACCCTCGAAGTCGAGTCCGGCATCAACGACCCGATGGCGGTGTTTCTGACCGTCGCGGTGATCGAGCTGATCCGTTTGCCGGCCAGCGGTGCGGCGCCGCTGGCGGCGATGTTCGTGCTGCAGCTGGGCGTGGGGCTGGCCTGTGGCTGGCTGCTCGGCCGACTGCTCGCCGAACTGGTGGCGCGCGTGCGCGTGACCGAGGGCCTGTACACGCTGCTGATCCAGTCGGGTGGGCTGGCTATTTTCGCGACCACGAATCTGCTGCAGGGCAGCGGATTTCTGGCGATCTTCATTGCCGGCATGGTGATCGCGCGCCGCCGTGTGCATGTGACCGAAGACGTGCTGCGCGTCAGCGACGGGCTCGCCTGGCTGGCCCAGGCGGGCATGTTCCTGATCCTCGGCCTTTATGCCAACGTCACCGACTTGCTTGCCGTGGCGCCGGCGGCGCTGGCGATCGGCATCGGCCTGGTTGTGCTCGCCCGGCCGCTGGCCGTGGCTGCGGTGCTGGCGCCATTCGGCTACGCGCCGCGTGAAATTGCTTTTGTCGGCTGGGTCGGCTTGCGTGGCGCGGTGCCGATCGTGCTGGCGCTGTTTCCGCTGATGGCCGGGCTCGGCGATTCCGCGCTGCTGTTTCACATCACTTTCTTCACCGTACTGCTTTCGCTGCTGCTGCAGGGGGCCACCTTGCCGCTGTCGGCGCGGCTGGCCGGCGTCACCGTGCCGGCCAGCTCGACGATCCTGGCCAGCGAATCGATCGAAGGCAGCCGCCAGCCGTATGTGATGGTTCAGCTGCGCGTGCTGCCGAATGCGCGTATCGCCGGCCAGCCGGTCGAGCAGCTGCGTTTCCCCGCTGACGCGCGCATCGTCGAGGTCGTCCGCGAGGGGCAGGCTACTGCGGCGAGCACGCTCGAGTCGGGCGATGTGGTGGCCATGCTCGCCGTCGATGATGCCGTGGCCGAACTCGAGGAAATGTTCGCGCCGGCGCCCGCTGCGCAGGAGTTCGCGTTCGACGCCCAGACGCGGCTGGGCGATCTGCGCGACTACTACGGTCTGCAGATTCCCGGTGATGCGACCGCTGAACAGACCGTGGGCGCATTCCTCCGCGCCCGGCTGCGCGGCCGGCCGGCGATCGGCGATCGTTTGCAGATCGGGCGCGTGATCCTGTCGGTGCGGCGGGCCTCCGGCGGTGTGATCCGTCGCGTCGGCCTGTGCGTGGCGGCCCGTGACGACGATCGCGCGTAGTAACCGCCGCAGCTAGACGCAACGGCCGCCGTCGACTTCGAGGCAGGCGCCGGTGATGAACTCGGCTTCGTCCGAAGCGAGGAACAGGCAGGCATTGGCGACGTCAGCCGGCTTCGACATGCGGCCGAGCGGGATCGTGGCGAGAAACTTCTTGCGGTTCTCCGGCGTATCCGGCGCGCCCATGAAGTGCTCGAGCAGCCCGGTCTCCCCGATCACGGGATTGATGCAGTTCACGCGGATCTTGTCCGGCCCGAGTTCGGCCGCCATGCCCTTGCTGGTGATGATCACCGCGCCTTTGCTGCCGTTGTACCAGACCAGTCCCGGCCGCGGTCGCACGCCGGCGGTCGAGGCGATGTTGATGAACACGCCACCGCCGTTCTGGCGGAAATACGGAACCATGTGCTTGGCCGTCAGGTAGATGCTTTTCACGTTGACCGCATAGACGCGGTCGAACTCCGCCTCGCTCACCTGCAGCAGCGGCTGGTTGCGATGCGTGGTGCCGGCGTTGTTGACGACGATGTTCAGGCCGCTGAACTGCTCGAGCGTGGCGCCCAGCAGGCGTTCGACGTCGGCCGAATTCGAAACATCGCCGTGCACGAAGGCCGCGCGGCCGCCGTGATCGCGAATGGACGCGGCGACGCGCTCGCCGGCCTCGCGCGCAATGTCGTTGACGATCACCGCGCAGCCTTCGCTGGCCAGGCGTTCGGCGATGCCCTCACCGAATCCTGAACCGGCGCCGGTGACAATCGCCACCTTCCCCTTCAATCGGCCTGCGCTCATGTCAACTCCTTGCGAAAGAAGATCACGCGTTCGGTCGGCACGAAACCGACCGCCTGTAGAAAATTCCGACTGATGATGTTTTCGAGCAGTGCATCGGATGCGAACTCCGTGCAGCCGCGCTCGGCAGCCCAGCGTTCGGCCGCTTCGCACAGGGCGCGTGCCACTCCGCGCCGGCGCCGCGTCGCGTCGACGAAGATTCCTTCGAGGAAGGCGACTGGCGACGATGCGCAGCCATTGACCGGATCGCTGCGCAGCGCAATTTCGGCCAGACCGACCGTCTCGCCATTTTCGGCACGGGCGAGCAGCGCAACGAAGCGCCGCCGATCGCGCAGCTGCGGCGCAATCTCCATTCGATGGTCATCGAGCGAGGTGTTGGGCCACAGACGGATGCGCAGCGCCAGCCAGTCGTCGACATCACGCGCGCTCGCTTCGCGGATCTGCAGCATCGTCAGCCGTGCTTGACGGCGATGGTCTTCAGCCGCGTAAATGCGAGCAACGCTTCGAAGCCTTTTTCGCGCCCGTAGCCGCTCGACTTCACGCCGCCGAACGGCAGCTCGACGCCGCCGCCGGCACCGTAGTTGTTGATGAATACCTGGCCGCAGTTCAGGCGACGGGCCACGCGCAGCTGCCGCGCACCGTCGCGCGTCCACAGCCCGGCGACCAGCCCGTACGGCGTGCCGTTGGCAATGGCCAGCGCTTCGTCTTCGCTGGCAAATGGCATCGCTGCCAGCACCGGGCCGAAGATTTCCTGCTGCGCCAGCGTGTGTGTCGGCGGCACGTCGCGCAACAGCGTCGGCGCCTGATAGAAACCGCCTTCGGGAGCGTCGTCGATGATCTGGCCTTCGGCGGCGATCTCGATGCCGTCGGCCTGTGCCTGCGACAGGAAGTCCCAAACGCGCTGCTGCTGCGAGCGGCGGATCAGCGGGCCAAGGTCCAGGTCGTCG
>JBFINI010000074.1:0-10842 GCA_041611275.1 Burkholderiaceae bacterium | reverse complement strand
TAGGCCATGCGGTGCAGACCAGCGGGGCTCAGACACTGGACCGAATCGAAGCGCGGCGCGTTCGACATCGCGGAAAGGGCGAAAGATGGTGAAAAGATAACGCCTGAATCAGCGGCATACTAGCAGCGCATCACACCGCAACCACAGGGGTACACGCCATGTTAAGAGGCAAAACGGCGCTGGTCACCGGATCGACCAGCGGGATCGGCCTGGGCATCGCCCGCTCGCTTGCCGGCCAGGGGGCCAACGTCGTCGTCAACGGCTTCGGCGATGCCGGCGCGATCGCGGCCATCGAGAAGGAACTCCAGGGGCTCGGCGTCGCCACGATGTATCACGGCGCCGACATGAGCAAGCCGTCGCAGATCGAGGACATGATCCGTGCCGCTGAGGCGCGCTTCGGTCGCGTCGATGTGCTGGTCAACAACGCAGGCATCCAGCACGTCGCGCCAATCGAGGATTTTCCGACCGAGCGCTGGGATGCGGTCATTGCCATCAACCTTTCATCGGCCTTCCATGCCATCCGCATGGCGCTGCCGAAGATGAAGCAGGCCAACTGGGGCCGGATCATCAACATCGCCTCGGCGCACGGCCTGGTCGCCTCGGCGGAAAAGGTGGCCTACGTGGCCGCCAAGCACGGCATCGTCGGCCTGACCAAGGTCGTAGCGCTCGAAACAGCGAAGACCGGCGTGACCTGCAATGCGATCTGTCCCGGCTGGGTGCTCACGCCGCTGGTGCAAAAGCAGATCGATGTGGTTGCTGCGCGCGACAAGCTCGACAACGATGCTGCCAAGCGCAAACTGCTTGGCGAGAAACAGCCTTCGCTGGAGTTCGTCACGCCAGAGCAACTCGGCGCGATGGCCGTGTTCCTCTGCTCGCCTGCAGGCGAGCAGATCCGCGGCGTGGCCTACAACATGGACGGCGGCTGGTGCGCCCAGTAGAGGGCATTGAATAGCGCCGGACACCGGCCTGCCGACCGGGGTATTGCGCCGCTCGGCACTTCGATCGGCGACCGTCCTTCTTGCGCGAAAGGACGACCGCCCAGCCTCAATATTCCAGGTCGCCGGGTCGCACGACTGGACCTTCACTGGACGGTCGCAAATCGACGGTCCGGACTTCCGGCCCGCGGTTGCCCTATCGAACCGATGCCACTCCCGACGCGGCCCGCGCCTTGCCGGCCTCGGCAATCCGTGCTTCCTGCGCCGGTGTCGCAAAGCGCAGATCCGCCTCCCCCGAGCTGAGCAAACCAAGCCGAGAGGCTTCGCCGAGTCCTGCGATCACCTCAGCTCGGCTTCGAACGGACGGCAGGATCACGAAGCGTGCATCACGAGCACCGTAGGCCAATGGCCGGTCAGCGCTGGCGCTTCGCACTACCTGTGCTCGCTGCTCCGGCGCTGACGCCTGCGTCACGTCGGTCTTTTCCCAGAAGTAGTGTTCGTCACGCCGGTCGGCCCGATCGGCACTGGCGGCGAACGAGACACTGACAAGAGCGGCGGCGACAATCAGTTTCGAATGCATGGTGGACTCCCTGGTCGAGCAACGTTTGACGGATGTTTTCCATCGCCATCGCGGCATGACCGCGGTGGCGATTCGCGTTCCCATCAGTCGTGCGACGTCGCGTCCAATTACGGCGCGAGTAGCCGCGAAACAGGGATGCTGCGCGTGTAAGTTGGGCCCTCAGTCAAGCGACGCCAGGATTACTGACTAACTGTCAACCGTGGCGGCTGTTGAGGGTCGGCGCCGCAATCCGCGCGCGGCAGAGCCGCAAAGCCACCTCGGCGAGTGCGACCGTAGCAGTGCCGGTCAATCGGCAATCGCGCAAGCGCACGCCTTGCTACGGTGCGGTCACGCGAAAGAAGGCGCAGGCGCCGCGACGATTCCTCCCTGCTCGCTGTCAAGGCTAGGACAGCAGCGATCCTGACCGCTGCCAGGCGCAGGCGAAGCGTGCAGCGCCAAGGGCTGAACTCACGCACAGGACAGCCGGTCTGCGAGATCGAGAACGTTTGCCGCCGAGATATCGACCGACACGTTGGCCCGCTGCTCGCCCTTACCGGGGCCGTGTTCATCCGGCCGGGCAATGAACGCGGTGCGCAGTCCGGCGGTAGCGGCGGCGGCGAGATCCGAAGAGTGGGCCGCAACCATCATCGTCTGGTCGGGCCGGCAGTCGAACGCTGCTGCTGCCGATCGATAGACAATCGGCTTTGGCTTGTAATCGCGCGCAAACTCGGCGCCAAGGATCGCGTCCCAGGGCAGCCCGTTGCGGCGCGCCAGCGCCACCATCAGCGAAACGTTGCCGTTCGAGCACGGTGCAAGCAGGAATCTGCCGCGCAGCCGCGCCAGGCCTGGCGCGACGTCGGGCCACGCGTCGAGCCGATGCCAGGCCAGATTGAGATTCACGCGGGCGGCCTCGTCGACGTGATCGAGCCCGAAGTGCCGCAGCACAATGTCGAGATTGCGCCGATGCAGCACATCGAGCTTGCAGAACGGCAGGCGGCCGGCGCGCACTTCCTCCATCGCCGGCTGATACTGCTCGCGCCAGGCGTCGGCAAAGCGCTCCCAGTCGATCGCAATGTCGAGCGGCGCAAGGATTTGTCTCGCCTCCCGCGCGATCGAACTGCGCCAGTCGACCAGCGTACCGAACACATCGAAGATCAACGCCCTCACGGATTCCATCAGCTTGCCTCGGTATTGTTCGTTGTGCCGTCAACGCACAACAGCACATTGCGCTAAGCCGGCACCACGCTCACCGCAACCTCCATCGTGTGCTCGGCGCCGCCACGGATAACGCCGCGCAAAGGCGTCACGTCACCAAAATCGCGTCCCACCGCCAGCGTGACATGCCCGCTGTCGACGACCAGGTCGTTGGTCGGATCCAGATCGACCCAGCCCAGTTGCGGGCACCACACCGACACCCAAGCATGCGAGGCATCCGCGCCGAGCAGGCGTGGCTGTCCGGGCGGTGGCCGGGTCAGCAGATAACCGCTGACGTAGGCCGCCGGCAGGCCGAGCGCGCGCAGGCTGCCCAGCATCACATGCGCAAAGTCCTGACACACCCCACGGCGCTGTGCAAAAACGTCGGGGAGCGGCGTGCTGATCGACGTGCTCTGCGGCTCGTAGTCGAAGTCGGCATGGATCCGGTGCATCAGGTCGATCGCGCCGGTGATCAGCGTGCGGCCGGCCGGAAAAGATGCCGCGCCATAGGCCTGCAGTTCATCGAGCAGCGGCACAAACGGCGAGGCATAAAGGAAGTCGCTTGCCGGCCAGAACGGTGCTCGCGCCCGATAACGCAGCGTATTGCGCACCGTTTCCCAAAGCGCACTGCGCTCGGGCGATACCTCGCCGTTGCGCGGCGTGACGATGACACGGCTCTCGGCACGCACCTGCAGTTCGTCGTGCGGCGAAAACAGTGCGAAGTAGGTACGCAGGTTGCCGAAGGCATCGGTCGATGTCGACTGCCGCGTCGGTGCGGGCTCGATGGTCAGCTGGGCGTCGGCCACCTGCTGCGCTCGACTCGATTGCGGCATCAGGCAGGCCAGGTGATAAGCGATGTCAACGCGGGGCGAATAGCGGTAGACAGTTTCGTGCACCACATGCAGCGACTGCGGGCGGCTCATCGGTCCACCCGAGCCCGGCCGGCATGACGATCGCGGCCCCACGGTTGGCCGGCACTGTCGGCATTCGCCGCTCGCGCAGCGACGCTCGCGGGTCGTGGCCGAGCACGCGGCGCGGTCACGCGCGCACCATGTGGAAGCCCGGCTCAGCGTGGCTGAAAAAGCGGGCGCCAATCTGCTCCGACAATGCAAAACCGGCGGCGCCGAGTGTTTCGACAAGTTCGACCAGGCCGTGCATGCGGCCATCGGCGGCGGACAGGCTCAGCACCTCGATCGAGGGCCAGGTCGCGGTGGACGCAAGCCGGGCCAGCAGTTCCTCGCCGTGCGGCGCTGGCAGGTGCACCAGTTCCTGGCGCAAGGTGCGCACGATGCAGGCAAGGGAACGCGGATTGGCATGATCGCGCACCAAAAGATCGATCAGCGCCACCGGATGCTGCCAGCGCTGGTGGCGCGACCGGTAGGTGATCACGCTGTCGAACAATTGCAGCAGCAGCTCGAAGCCGTCGCCGGCGAGCGCCTGCTGCTTCTCGAACAGCGCCAGCAGCGTATCGGTCAGCGTCAGCAGCCGTTCGAGCTGGCGGCCGATCGTCAGCATCCGCCAGCCTTCGTCGCGTGTCATGCGATCGGCCTGCGCCCCGGTGACGGCAGCCAGCCGCAGCTCCACCTGCTGCAGCAGCTCAAGTGCCTCGTCGACGCTGACCACGCCGTCGGCCGTGGCCGCCTCGCGCGCCTCGCGCAACTCGGCCAGGCGCTCGGTGATCAGCCGCACGTGTTCGGAGGACAATCGCTCGCGCACCTGCTCGCCGGCGCGGGCCAGCGACAGCAGGCTGAAGGCCAGGCTGCGGCCCTCGTCTTCATCGAGCAGTTCGGCAATCAATGTGCGTTCGAAGACGGCCAGCGATTTCGACGGCAGCGGCACCTCCTTCGGCACCAGTCCCTGCAGCGTGGCCAGTTGCGCGACAGTGTCGAGCAACGGCAACGCTGCACCGGCATCTTCGCCGAGCAGCTCCAGCGTCGCGCTGGCCAACCGCACACCGAATTCGGCCCGCTCGGCATAACGCCCCATCCAGAACAGGTTCTCCGCCGCGCGACTGGTCACCGGCCGCCGCGCCGACTCGAGCATGGCGGCACTCAGTGGGCCGGGCAACATCGAGAAAGTCTCGACCGGGCCGCGCGTCAGTACCCACGTGTCAGCGCTGGAGCCGCCGCGCTGCATCGTCACTACCTGCTCATTACCGGCGACGCGCGTCAGGCCACCCGGAAAGACGTGCCACTCGCCACTGCCGTCCGTCACCGCGTACACACGCAGCATCGCCGTGCGCGGCTCCAACGCGCCATTGCGCCAGATGGCCACTTCGGACATCGGCAGGAATTCCTGCAGCGTGTAGTCATCCGGTGCGGCGCGGATGCTTTCGGCCAGTAGAACACGCTGCGCCTCGTCGAGCCGGGCCGGAATCTCGGTATCCCAGCCCTGCCGGCGGGCGCGCGTCGGAAAGGTCGGCTTGACGACCATCTCGGCCAGTTGCGGCAGCGCCTGCGTCATGGCCGCGGCCTCGCCACACCACCAGGAAGCAAGCGACGGCAACAACAGCTTTTCGCCGAACAAGCGTTGCGCGATGGCTGGCAGGAAGCCGGCCATCGCCGGCGATTCGAGAAAACCGGAACCCAGAGAATTGGCCACCAGCACCTGTCCGGCGCGGATCGCCTGCAGCAGACCGGGAACGCCGAGGGCGGAATCGGCGCGCAGTTCGAGGGGATCGCAATAGTCGTCGTCGAGCCGGCGCAGAATGCCGTGCACGCGTTCGAGTCCGTACAGCGTCTTGAGGTACACGCGCTCGTCACGCACCGTCAGGTCGCTGCCCTCGACCAGCGGCACGCCGAGATAGCGTGCCAGATAGACGTGCTCGAAGTAGGTTTCACTGTATGGCCCCGGCGTGAGCAGCACCACGCGCGGCGCCGCCCCTTCAGACGGACTAACCCGGTACAGCATGTCGAGCAGGCGGCGGAAACTGGCGCCGAGGCGCTGCACGCGCAGCTCGCGAAACGCTTCAGGAAACAACCGCGAAACGACCATCCGGTTCTGCAGCGCATAGCCCAGCCCGGACGGTGCCTGCGTGCGGTTGCCGATCACCCACCACTGTCCGTCGGGTCCGCGCGCAAGATCGCAGGCGACGATATGCAGGAAGACGCCCTCGGCCGGCATGCAGCCGGCGAGCGGCCGCAGATAGCCCGGGCTTCCATAGACCAGCGCCGGCGGCAACAGGCTGTCGCGCAGCAGCCGCTGCGGGCCGTAGACATCACGCATCACCGCGTTGAGCAGCCGGGCACGCTGCGTGACCCCTGCCTCGATACGCGCCCAATCGTCGGCTTCGATGATCAGCGGCAGCAGGTCGAGCGACCACGGCCGCTGCGCACCGCCGTCGACCTGATAGACGTTGTAGGTCACGCCGTCGTCGCGGATCTGGCGCGCGAGCATGGCGGTGCGGCGGTCCAGATCGGCGAAGCCGGTGGCGCCCAGGTGAGTGAAGAACTGCTGCCAGGCCGGCCGCAGCTCGCCTGCCGGCGAGCGCAACTCGTCGAAATGGCCGTCGCCGGGGGCCGCGGCCAGCCCGAGCGCGATATCGCGCGGGTCGGCCGAGCCGTCTATCTGGGTCCTCCGCTTTGCCACGGTCCGATGTTACGTGCGGCGCAGGTCGATCGTGAAGGGAAACTCGACATCGCGCTCGACCGGCGGCGGCTGCATACGTCCGGGCGTATGGCCAATCTTGAAGAAGCGCGCCAGGCGCCGGCTTTCCGCCTCGAAGGCATTGACCGGAAACACGTCGTAGTTGCGGCCACCCGGATGCGCCACGTGATAACGGCAGCCGCCGAGCGATCGCTCGTTCCACGTATCGACGATGTCCACAGTCAGCGGCGCGTGCACGCCGATGCTCGGATGCAATGACGCGGCCGGTTGCCAGGCACGGTAACGGACCCCGGCGACGTACTCGCCGACACTGCCGGTCGGCTGCAGCGGCAGCGCGCGGCCGTTGATGGTGATCACATAGCGATCGTCGCTCAGTCCGCTCGTCCGCAGTTCGATGCGCTCGAGCGACGAATCGACGTAGCGCACCGTGCTGCCGGCAGCACCCTCCTCGCCCATCACGTGCCAGGGCTCGAGTGCAACGCGCATGGCGAGGTGGATGCCGCGCGCCGCGACCTCGCCAAGCAACGGGAAACGGAACTCGAAGTGCGGCGCGAACCAGGCCGGATCGAACGGGTGGCCGGCATCAGATAGTTCGGCCAGCACGTCCTCGAAGTCCATCCAGATGAAGGTCGGCAGCAGGAAGCGGTCGTGCAGCGCGGTGCCCCAGCGCGTCAGCCGCTGGGTGTACGGCTGGCGCCAGAAGCACGCGACCAGCGCGCGCAGCAGCAGTTGCTGCGCCAGGCTCATCCGCGCGTGCGGTGGCATTTCGAAGGCGCGCAGCTCGAGCAGGCCGAGGCGGCCATTCGGACCGTCCGGCGAATACAGCTTGTCGATGCAGAACTCGGCCCGATGCGTGTTGCCGGTCACGTCGATCAGCACGTTGCGCAGCGTGCGATCCACTAGCCAGGGTGGCGGCTCCTCCGCGTGCCGCTGGTGCCTGCGCGCCAGTTCGGCGAGCGCGATCTCCAGTTCGTAGAGCTGATCGTTGCGCGCTTCGTCAACGCGCGGCGCCTGGCTGGTCGGACCGATGAACAGCCCGGAGAACAGGTACGACAGCGACGGATGGTTATGCCAGTAGCCGAGCAGGCTGCCGAGCAGATCGGGGCGGCGCAGGAACGGACTGTCTGCGGGCGTGGCGCCGCCGAGGACGAAATGATTGCCGCCGCCGGTGCCGGTATGGCGGCCGTCGAGCATGAACTTCTCGCTCGACAGTCGCGATAGCCGCGCCGCTTCGTAGAGGAACTCGGTGCGGTCGACCAGTTCATCCCAGTCATGCGCTGGATGAATGTTGACTTCGATCACGCCAGGATCGGGGGTGACCTGCAGCATCTTCAGGCGCGGATCGCGTGGCGGCGGATAGCCTTCGAGCACCAGCTTGACGTCGAGCTCGATCGCCGTGCTTTCGACCGCGGCGAGCAGGTCGAGATAATCGGCGAGCGCCGCCAGCGGCGGCATGAAGACGTACAGCCTGCCGTCGCGCACTTCGACGCACAGCGCCGTGCGCGTGATCCGGTCGGCCGACTCGAAGCGCGACGGCGCCGGCTCGGAACCGGCGACCGGCGCCGCGCCGACCGGCCGCGGCGCGCCCGTGTAGCCGGCCTGCATCGCCACCATGCCGCCTTCGGCAAACCCGCCACCGGCCGTATGCGGTGCGTATTGCGCGCGAACATCGGCATGCAGCGGCAGTGCCGTGCGAGGTCCGAACGGATCCTGTTCATGCAGATACGGAAAGTCGCCCTTTGACACCCACGGCAGCGAATCGAGCGGCAAGCGGTAACCCATCGCCGAATCGCCGGGCATCAGGTACATGCGTTGGTCGCGAAAGAACCACGGCCCACTCACCCACGCCGCCCCGGCAGAGCCGGACCGCGCCGCACGTGCCAGCGGCAGTGCGTAACCGACCGGCTTGTCCAATCCATGGCCGAAGACCCGCCGCAGCCGCGTCCGTTCGAGTTCGTCGTCGAGCCGCGCGTCGAACGGATCGACGTTCACTGGAAGTCGCCGCTCGCGCCACAGGAAGTACCAGGTGTCCTCATAGCCGGTCTGGATGAATTTCGTGTCGAGCCGGAGTCGCTGTGTCAGCCGCTCGATGAAACGGCGTGCCTCGGCGTCGGCAATCGATGACGGCACGCGCTCGTCGGCGAAGCGCGACGGATCGTGCCAGCACGGTTCACCATCGGCACGCCAGAACACCGACAGCGCCCAGCGCGGCAATTGTTCACCGGGATACCACTTGCCCTGACCGAAATGCAGGAAACCCCCCGCGCCGTACTTCTCGCGCAGGCGCTGCACCAGTTCGGTGGCGAAGCCGCGCTTGGTCGGCCCCAACGCGGTCGTATTCCATTCGGCACCGTCGCGGTCGCCGACCGCCACGAAAGTCGGCTCGCCCCCCATCGTCAGCCGCACGTCACTTTCGCGGAGACTTGCGTCGACCCGTTTGCCCAGCGCGACCACCTGCGCCCATTGCGCCTCGGTGTAAGGCCTGGTCACGCGTGGCGCTTCGTAGATGCGCGTCACCGCCATCGTGTGGCCGAATTCGACTTCGCATTTGTCGACCGCACCGCTGACCGGCGCCGCCGATGACGGATCCGGCGTACAGGCCACCGGGATATGTCCTTCGCCGGCGAGCAGACCCGAGGTCGGATCGAGTCCGATCCATCCCGCGCCGGGCAGATACACCTCGCACCATGCATGCAGGTCGGTGAAATCCGTCTCGGCACCCGACGGGCCGTCGAGCGACTTCACGTCGGGTTTCAGCTGAATCAGATAGCCGGAAACAAAGCGCGCGGCCAGACCAAGGTAGCGCAGCACCTGCACCAGCAGCCAGCCGCTATCACGGCACGAGCCGGCCGCCGAGACCAGCGTTTCCTCCGGCGTCTGCACGCCCGGCTGCATGCGGATCAGGTAGCGGATCTCGCGTTGCAGCCGCTGATTCAGCGCCACCAGAAAGTCGATCGTCCGCTGCTCATGCACGTCGACCGATTGCAGGAAATCGCGCAGCCGCGGCGTCAGCGGCTCCCTTGCGAGATAAGGCGCCAGATCGTGGTTCAGCGCCGCTTCATAGCGGAACGGGAACTTCTCGGCCGCCGGCTCGAGGAAAAAATCAAATGGGTTGTACACCGCCATCTCGGCGACCAGTTCGACAGTAAGGCGAAACGCGGACGTCTTGTCCGGAAACACCAGGCGCGCGAGATAGTTGGAAAAGGGATCCTGCTGCCAGTTGATGAAGTGCGCATCGGGCTCGATGCGCAGCGAATACGACAGGATCGGCGTGCGGCTGTGCGGCGCCGGACGCAGGCGAACGACCTGCGGCGACAGGCCGATGCGGCGGTCGTACCGGTACTCGGTGACATGGTTCAGGGCGACGTGGATCGACACAATGGGGTCTTCTTATGAGCAGATCAGCGCCAGCGGCCGAGAGCGCCGCCCGCCGAACAGAAGAACGAACGACAAGCCTGCGGCCGCAAACACTCCGCAGCCACGGCCCACGGCTTCAGCGTGGCGAGCGCGCGGCAGCGCTTTCGGCCACCAGTTGTACGTGCGCGTCCTCCGGGCGCACGTCGCCTTTGACGCTTTCCGGCAGCGGCGCGCGCACCGGATGGGTGAGTTCCGTCTCCAGCCGCGGCGCACCAGGGGCGACGCTGGCGTCGCGCCAGGTCGGGTCGGGGATCTCCTGGAATATCTGCTTCAGCCGCGCGCCCCAGGTGTTGCGGATCATCTGCATGTACTGGTTGGCATGATCGATCTGCACGAACCGCGTCACGCGCAAACATTCAGCCTCGTAGACCAACAGATCGAGCGGCAGGCCGACCGAGATGTTCGAGCGCAGCGTCGAGTCCATCGAGATCAGCGCGCACTTGGCCGCTTCGTCCAGCGGGGTCGCCGGGTTGATCACGCGGTCGATGATCGGCTTGCCGTACTTCGACTCGCCGATCTGAAAATAAGGGTTCTCGGCGGTGGACTCGATGAAGTTGCCGGCCGCATAGACCTGAAACAATCGCGTGCCCTCGCCACGGATCTGGCCGCCGAAGATGAAGTTGCAGCTGAAGTCAATGTCGGCATCCTTCAACGCGGCGGCATCGCGCGCGCGCACCTCGCGCACCGCTTCGCCGACCACGCGCACTGCCTCGAACATCGTCTTGGCGTTCCACACGCTGTCATCGTGCGGTCCGGTCCGTTCGCAGACAATCTGCCGCACGGCCTGCGTAATGGCCAGATTGCCGGCCGAAAGCAGCACCAGCAGCCGCTCGCCGGGGTGCTCGAACACCGTCATCTTGCGAAAAGTCGAGATCTGGTCGACACCGGCGTTGGTGCGCGAATCCGCAAGAAAGACAAGGCCGGCATTCAGCCGCATTGCCACGCAGTAGGTCATTGCCCGTTCCGGGTTGCCACAAACGAGACGATTCTACGGACTCGGCGTGGCTCAGCTGGCAGCCAGCGGCACCAGGAAGTCCTTGCTGATGCGGCCACCGAGATCGTTGATGCGCTCGAGAAAAACGGTCAGATAGCTGTGCAGCCCCATCTGCAGAATGTCCTCGACGCGGCCGT
>JBFINI010000073.1:0-10894 GCA_041611275.1 Burkholderiaceae bacterium | reverse complement strand
TCCGGATCGAGCGCGGCGAAGTGCGGCCGACCGACATGGATCGAACCGAGCAGCAGCACGCGATCGCTGCCGCGGACCGCTTCCCACAGGAAACCGCGCCAGGGCCGGTTCTCGACGGCGGGCGCCGAGCCTTGCGCCGACGTCAGCAGCGGCCAGAAAAGCAGCAGCACAGCGGCAAACAGCCACCACGCCGGGCGCGCGAAACGGAGCGTCATCGCCGGGGAAAGGAAAAAAGAAGCGCGGCGAAGAAGCCGCTTGGCTGAATTGCGATCGATTGTAGCGAGCGCGCCGCGATAACTGCGGCGCTTGCGCCTGCTGAGTACTAGACGCGCTCGGTCGCCTGTCCGCGCAACGCGCGCGCCGCACCGGCAGCGGCGCCCCCGAGCAGCCGCTTCACATAGCGACGCACGCCTTCGTCATCGGCCGCCATGGCGATATAGCCGCGGCTGCGCATCAGCCGCGTCATGCTCTCGTTGTCCTTCAGCACGAAGCCAACCATCTCGGTCAGGCCGCGGCTGCGCGCGGTTTCTTCCAGCGCCGTCATCAGCGCGTGGCCGACGCCGCGCCGCTGCCACGCATCCTCGACCGTGATGCCGAATTCGCAGCTGATGCCGTCCGGCAGTCGCGTATAGCGCGCCACCCCGCGGATCTCTTCCTGCTGGTCGCTCGAATCAACGGCAACGAACGCCATCTCGCGGTCGTAGTCGATCTGCGTGAAGCGGATCAGCCGCTCGGTGGTCAGCTCACGCAACGGCGCGTGAAAGCGCAGGTACATCGTCTGCGGTGACAGCCGCGAGACCAGGCGTTTTTCCGCCTGCGCATCCTCGGGCCGGATCGCCCGCAGCAGTATGGTTTCCTCCGAGCGCAGCCGGTGCGTGCGTGCCAGGGCCTTCGGATAGGGATGGATCGCCAGATGCGAATAGGTGGCGTCCGGCGCCAGCGGCCCGTCGCCGAGCACCACGCGCGCATCGAGCGCCACCGCGCCGTTTTCATCGACCAGCAGCGGGTTGATGTCCAGTTCGTGCACGCACGGCAGTTCACAGGCGAGGTCGGAGATCTTCAGCAGTACGTCGATCAGCCCGTCCATGTCGACTGCCGGCTTGCCACGGAAGGTATCCAGCATTCCGGCAGCGCGGGTGCGCGAGATCAGGTCGCGGGCGAGAAAGCGGTTCAGCGGCGGCAGCGCTACTGCCGTATCGCGCATCACCTCGACCGCGATGCCGCCCATGCCGAAGCTGATGACCGGACCGAAGGTCGCATCACGGGTAATACCGACCAGCAGTTCGCGGCCGTTCGGCCGCGTGATCATCTGCTGGACCAGTACACCGAGGAACTTGGCATTCGGCGCCTTTTCGGCACAGCGTTCGCGGATCAGCTCGAAGCTCTGCGCAACTTCGCGCGCATTCGCGATCGAAAGGATCACGCCGCCAACGTCGGTCTTGTGCGTGACTCCGGTGGCCGAAATCTTCAGCGCCACCGGATAGCCGATTTCCTCCGCCAGGGCCACCGCCTCGTCGGCGGAGGTCGCCAGGCGCGTGCGCGCCGTGTCGATGCCGAAAGCGGCCAGCAGTGCCTTCGATTCGCGCTCGTCGAGCAGTGGTCGGCCAGCGCTCGACGCGCGCTCGATGATTCGCCGCGCCTCCGATGCCTGGGTATCGAAGTTCGCCACCTGCGGCGGCGGCACCTGCAGCCGCAGTTGCCGGCCGCGGATGAACTTCGACAAGTACGAGAACGCTTCGACGCCGCGCTCCGGACTGCTCGGCGAGGGCATGCCGTTGGATTCGAAGATCGCGCGGCCGCGGCGCGCATCCTCGCCGCCGAGCCAGGCGGTGATCACCGGCTTGTCGCTGGCCTGCGCCACCGGTAGCAGCGCCTTGGCGGTCTCTTCGGCGCCCAGTCCGATCGTCGGACAGAACAGCACCAGCACGCCGTCGTTGCCGGGATCGGCGAGCACGAGTTCCAGCGACCGGGCGAAGCGCTCCGCGTCCGCATCGCCGATGATGTCGACCGGATTGCCGTGCGACCAGGTCGGCGGCAGGAATCCATTGAGTTCGGCCACCGTCTCGGCAGCGAGTTTGGCCAGCGCAACCTCGTTCTCGGCGACGCTGTCGGCCGCGAGGACGCCCGGCCCGCCCCCATTGGTGACGATCGCCAGGCGATTGCCGGGATCTGGCCGTGGGAAGCGTCCGGCGGCTAGCGCCTCGGCCGCCGAGAACATCTGCGTGTACGCGCCGACGCGGATCGCACCGGCGCGGCGTAGCGCAGCGTCGAAGACCGCGTCGTCGCCAACCATTGCACCGGTATGGCTCATCGCCGCCTTCGAGCCGGCCAGATGGCGACCGACCTTCAGCACCACCACCGGCTTGACGCTCGCCGCGGCGCGCACGCTCGACAGGAAAGCGCGCGCATCGTGCACGCCTTCGACGTACAGGATGATGCTGCGCGTGGCGCCGTCGAGCGACAGGAAATCGAGAATCTCCGAGAACTCAACGTCGGAGCCGGCTCCGGTCGAGACCACCGACGAGAACCCGAAGCCGGCCAGATGTGCAGCATCGAGCAGGGCCGCGACCACTGCGCCGGACTGCGAAACGAGCGCAACCGATCCAGGCCGCGCCGGCGTGCGCGCGAACGTTGCGTTCAGGCCGATGTCCGGGCGCATGATGCCCAGACAGTTCGGCCCGAGCAGGCGTAGGCCGTGTGCCCGCGCACGGGCCAGCGCCTCTTCGTGCAACTGCTTGCCGGCCGGACCTATCTCAGCGAATCCCGCCGACAGCACCAGTGCCGCGCGCGCGCCGCAAGCAGAAGCTTCCTCGATCAGATCGGGCACCGTTTTCGCCGGCGTCACAATGACCACCAGATCAGGCGCGCTGGGCAGCTCAGCGAGGTTCGGATAGCACTTGTGCCCGGCCAGCTCGCTGTATTTCGGATTCACCGGGTAAATTGGGCCCTTGAACCCGCCTTTGCTCAGATTCTCGAGGACAAACCTGCCGAGCGCGCCTTCACGCTCGCTCGCGCCTACCAGCGCCACTGACCGGGGAGCAAGTGCGCCACGCAAGTAGTGGGAAAACAGCATCTTTGGCCTCGTTTGGCTTTTCCTGACTGACAACTGGATATTGCCATCATTATGCTGCGTTGCAACGCGAACACAAACTCTAAAAAGCCTCGGCCTTTGACATGACCTCCGCGGCTCAAATGTTGCGATTTCGCCGCAGTTGACTCCGGTCAATTGCGCCCTGATACGGGTACTTAGGCTGAGAAACAGGAGTCGACCCCGAATGTCATCCACGGACGAACTGGACGCGGCGACGCTCGCCGATTTGCGCCTGCGGCTGCTGGCGATGAAAGACGATACGGCTGCTGCGGTTGATGTGCGGCTGCACGGCCACGGTGAGCATCGGCACGACGAAGCGGGTCTGCCGAAGCACGCTGATGAAACCGACGACGACGCCGCTGCGGAAACGCAGCGGCAGGCTGACGTCACCCATCTGGCACGGTCAGCCACTGCACTGAAGGACATCGAGGCCGCGCTGGCCCGCATCGACAAGGGCGACTACGGCCGATGCATCGATTGCGAAGAGGTCATCGACCTGCGCCGCCTGCAGGCTCATCCGGCGGCGCTGCGCTGCGCGCCCTGCCAGCAGGAGTTCGAAACGCAGAAGCTCCGCGCTGCCGGCGGACGTCCGTGAGCCATCAGCCGATGGAGAACGACGATGAAACTGCTGCACGCGGTGGTCTGGATCGATCACAGCCGGGCCAGCATCATTCATTTCAATGCTGGAACCGATCGGCGAATTGCGCTAGTGAGCGGCGCCGGTAAACCGCATCTACATCACAAGCAAGGCGCGATCGGCCCTGGCCGTGCCGGCGCAGACCGCGACTTCTTCGAGGCGATCGGAGATGCGCTCGTCGGTCCAAGCGAGATTCTGCTGGTCGGACCGGCGTCGGCCAAGGACGAACTGGCCGAGTACCTGGCCCGGCACCGGCCGCAGGTGCGCGCGCGCATTGCCGGCATCGAGACCGTCGACCATCCAAGCGACAACCAATTGCTGGCTTATGCGCGCAACTGGTACAACAAGCGCGTCGCGCAAAGCAAGCAGGGCGAAGGCGCCCTTTAGCAGCGGATCCCGCCGATGCCACCGCCGCTCTCGGCGGAAAGATCCGCGAACAGGGGCACGGTGCGCGAGATGTTCACCGCCTGGATCAATCTGGTGTCGTTCAGCGTGATCGTCTCGACACTCTGTGGCGGTGTGCGCGTCAACCGCGGGTTGGTCGGGCAGATTGGGCGCAACGCCGCACAGCATGCCGGCTCGCGGCGCCGAAGTCGCGATCGCCACAGCAACTGACGGCGGGCCGACCGTCGCTGGCGGCCGCAAATCGCTGGGCGGACGCAGCACAGGGTTCGGCGGGCGCTATTGAACGCCATTCAAAGGCGAACCTTAGAATCCACCGCATGAAGATCAACGGCGTTGCCTGGCGCTCGATTGTTGAAGACGGTCCGCATGCAGTGCGCATCGTCGACCAGACACGGCTGCCGTTCGAATTCGCCGTCGTGCGTTTGGCCAGCTGCGACGCGGTCGTGCAGGCAATCCGCACGATGCAGTTGCGCGGCGCGCCGCTGATCGGTGTGGCGGCGGCCTACGGGCTGGCGCTTGCGATGCAGGACAACGCGAGCGACGAAGCGCTGGCCGCCGCGCAGGCGCAACTGCTGCAATCACGGCCGACGGCGGTGAACCTGCGCTGGGCGCTGGATCGCATGCGCGTGCTGCTGCAGCCGCTGGCGACGGCTGACCGCGCGCAGGCTGCCTGGCTCGAGGCCGGACGCATTGCCGAGGAGGATGTGGCAATCAATCGCGCCCTCGGCGCGCACGGTGCCGAACTGATCGGCTCCGTGCATGCGCGGACCCGGGCGCCGGTGCGTGTGCTGACCCACTGCAATGCCGGCTGGATCGCCACGGTCGACTACGGCACCGCGTTATCGGCGATTTACCAGGCGCACGACGCCGGCACACCGGTCCAGGTATGGGTCGATGAAACGCGACCGCGCAATCAGGGCCTGCTGACCGCCTGGGAATTGGCTGCGCACGGTGTGCCACATACGCTGATCACTGATAACGCCGGCGGTAACCTGATGCAACGTGGCGAGGTCGATCTGGTGCTGGTCGGTGCCGACCGCGTCAGCCGCAGCGGCGACGTGTGCAACAAGATCGGCACCTACCTGAAAGCGCTGGCCGCCTTCGACAACGGCGTGCCGTTCTACGCTGCCGTGCCGTCGCCGACGATCGATTGGCAGCTTGTCGATGCGCGCGCCGGGATCGAGATCGAGGAACGCTCGGCCGACGAATTGCGCCTCATCTCCGGTCTTGACGATCAGGGTCGACCCGCGCGAGTCGCGCTCGCTGACGAAGCGACGGCGGTGGCGAATCCGGCTTTCGACGTCACACCAGCGCGGCTGGTCACCGGCATCATCACCGAGCACGGCATCGCCGCGCCGACACAGTTGCAGACGCTGTTCAAGCCGGCGCGCGCAGCCGCCTGATGCGCAAACGGAGCGCCGGCCACTCGTTGTTTGCCGAGGACTCCGGCGAGCTGCGCGACGAACTGATCCGAACCGCCCGCGCGATGAACGCGGCCGGCATCAACGTCAACAAGGCCGGCAATGTGTCGGTGCGCTGTACGCGCGGCGCGCACGAAGGTGTGCTGATCACGCCGACCGGGGTTGCCTACGAGGAATTGCAGCGCACGGATCTGGTGTTCCTGCGACTGGCCGACGGTGCCCACTCCGGTGCGCGCGCGGCAAGCAGCGAATGGCGCTTTCATCTCGACATCCAGCGCGCACGCCCCGAATTACTGGCGATCGTGCACACGCACTCTCCGGCCGCGACGGCGCTGGCCTGCCAGGGCCGCGGCATCCCGCCGTTTCACTACATGGTCGCCGTCGCCGGCGGCGCCGATATCCGCTGCGCGCCTTATGCGACGTTCGGCACCCAGGCGCTGTCGGATCGCGCCGTTGCTGCGCTGGCCGATCGCAAGGCCTGCCTGCTGGCACACCACGGCGTGATCGCTTGCGAAGCGTCCCTGGAGCGGGCTCTCGCCCTGGCGATCGAAGTCGAGCATCTGGCGCGCATCTATCTGGCCGCTAGCGCGCTCGGCGAGCCGCCGCAGCTATCAGCGGAGGAGATGGCGCGCGTGCTGCAGAAGTTCGAGCATTACGGCCAGTCGTGATGCCGATGCCCGCGCGCAACTGCAGCAGCCGTCACGGTGCCGCCTCAGCTTGCTAGTAGCGCACGGTCAGCACCAGTGCATCCGAATAGGCGCCTGGCCGCACGCCGCCTTGATTGCCGGGTACCCGACCAAACACCGGCAACTTCAGCTGGCGACTCTCACCCTGCGGCACGGTCAGGTTGATGCCGCTGCCGCCGGTTGAGTCGGTCCACAACGTCGTGTAACTGGCGTCCTGAAAGAGGTTGTACAGCAGCGGTACCGGGCTGCTGGCCGATGTCATCTGCCGCTGCGCCACACTGCCGCTGCTGCCGGCTGAGATGCCGGCACGGATCTTGAGGTTCTCGGTCGGGTTGGTGCGGGTGTTGGTGCACGACACGACGACCTCGCCGAGCAGCATCGAAATGCCGCCCGGCGCGAGCGGCGAATAGGTGCCGAAAGCCAGCACCCCCGGGCTCATACCGGCACCGCAGCTGATGCCGCTTTGTGCCGACGACATAAGCGGCAGTCCAGCGCCAAGCGCAAGCGTGATCAGGGCGCGATGCCAGGACATGGAAACGGTCCGATTGCGTAATACGCGCCACCCCCGGGTGGTGGCGCCGCGGGCAGTTCGAATTCAATCGTACAAGACTGACCGCGCCAGTCGATGCGGGCCTGCTTGCGGCCGGCAGTGGCGCTGACAAAAAACTCGCTGTTGCCAGCCACGCCGCTGGCCAGTCCGTCGGGGGTGACGCGCACGGTCGCGCCGGCCGGCACCGCAACACCACCCGCCGCGACGAGTTTCACCAAGGCCGAAATGCTGCGCCGGACCTCGAGTTCAGCCGTCACGCCGCTGCGATATGGCGGCACCACGGTGATGCGGTCGCGGCGAATTTCCGCATCTGCCGGCAAGGCATCGGCGTCGATGCGGACTTCATAAGGAAGAAATCCCGTGATCCGCGGCACGATCAGATTGCCCTGCGCATCGGTCTGGCCGGCTGGCTGGTTGTTGATGAAGATCGGCGCGTCGGCAACCCCGGGCACCCGTACCAGTGCAAAACTTTCGACCAAAGGCCGCGCGGCGAACCACGCGCCGTCGATCATCGCGATGCCACCGGCGGCACCGAACCGCAGCGCGGTGTCCTGGCCGCTTTGCTTGGCGGCCTCGGCCGTCAGTGTGGCCAGTGGCAGTTGCGCCGCCGCTGCGGCCTCGAGGCGCGTGCTCTGGCGGTTATCTGTCACGCCGAGCCGGTAGCCATAGCCTTCTTCGATCGGCAGCGCGCGCTGCAACGTGACAGTGCGGCGGGACGCTTTGCCGGCATCGAGCGACGCCGACGTCGACGTTCGCGGCCCCAGCGGTACGCTGATGCCGATGCTGGCCAGCGTGCTGCGCTGACCGCCGTCGTCGATGCGGTTCGCCGTCAGCAGCAGCGACAGGCCGGCACCCAGCGCGGCCGTCGCCGACAGCCCGGCGCTGCGCACCCGCTGGCCGTCGGGCCGCTCGGTATCGAGCCACAACAGCCCGGCGCTGATGCTGGGGCGGAGTCGGCGCGAGGCGCTGGCGGTGACCTGACGCCGCGGCGTTGGCAGGCCATCGGCATCGCCGGCAAAGCGAAAGCCGCGCTGCGCCTGTTCCCAGCGCAGCGTCACGCTGTTATCGAAATCCTGGTAGCGATAGCCCAAGGCGCCGAACGCGTACGTCTTGCTTTCCGTTCGCGCGCTGGCGAACGCCACTTCGATTTCGCCCCAGCGCAGCCCGATGTCGGCGGCCGCCGCGGCGACGCGGGTCTGGCCGGCTTCGTATTCGGCGTGCGCCTCCAGCGTCAGCCAGTCAGAGATGCCCTGGCGCCAAAGCGCGGCGGCATAGTCGTTGCCATAGTCCGGTCCGGTTCGGGAATCGGCACTGCGCAAGCGGCCGGCGGCCAGGGCCATTTCGTGCAGCCCCGGGCGCAGCAGCCCGCCGGCGGCGTAAAAGCTCGACGTGATGACCTGCTCGCGACCGAGCGCGTCGCGAACGACAATCCGCGCCTGGCCGGCGCCGAGGATCACCGGCACGTCATCGATGGTGAACGGGCCCGCCGGCACCTGATTGACGCTGCGCAACTGGTTCTGCACGTAGACCTCGACGGTCGACGGCAGCGACGTCTCGGCGCCGAACGCCGGCAACGGCTGGCGCACGAAACCCGGGCGCAGCGCGAAGTTCGACCGCAGCGCCACGCCACCGAAGCGCAAAGCGCGGCCGGTAGCGCCGGGCACCGATACCGCGTCGCCCAGCTCGAGCGTCAGCAGCGCGTCGAGCCAGTCGCGCCGCAGCGTCGTGTTGACGCGTTCATAGCGGCGCGGCGCATCACGGTCGTGCCAAAGGTTGCGCAGCACGAACTGGTGCGAGGCCACGCCCCAGGGCGAAAACGCACCGAGTTCGAAGGCGCCATCGACCCCCGTCGCACCGACGCTGCGCGTGGCCAGCAGGTCATAGTTGGCAAAGCCGCCTGCGCCGACGGCGCTGACCGGGTAGCGGCTCCCCGGCGCACTGACCGTGCTGGCGAGGAATGCGCCCGCATCGGCCGCCAGTTCAATGCGCAGATTGGCGCGGTCGAAGCGTTCGATGCGCACGCCGAGCGCGTCGAGCGGCAGGTAGCGGCGGCCGGCGAATTCCGCAGTCGGCGCGGCGCCGGTATGCAGGCGCCAGCTGCGCGCATCCTCTTCGGCCACCAGCAGCCGCTGCTCGACTTCGAGCAGCAACACGGTGCCGCGGGGTTCGCCGTTGAGCAGCACATCGACGACCTGCGGTGTCTGCGCCCGGGCCGCGATGGCGCAGACGAAGAAGAAACAGCAAAGCGCGCCCCGGAGCAGGCGCCGCGTCATGGCGCCGGGTCGACCGGCACCGTGACTTCCGTGCCATCGCGCTGCGTCAGCACGATGCGCTCCGGCGCGGAAGCGACGAGCCACGAGCGGCGTTCGCCGGGCAGCAGGTAGCCGCTGACCGGCAGCTTGTCGCCGGCAGCAGTACGCGAGGCCACGACGAAGCCATGGGCACTGCCGCGGTTGTCCGCCGTGAGGCGCCAGTGTTCGCCTTCGCGGGCAAGAGAGAACGCCAACTCAGGCTGCGCCTTCGGCGCAGCGACGAACACCGGCAGGCTGATGCGCAAGACCGTGGCCACCGTATTGGGCGGCGGATTGCCGACCAGCGTTTCCTGCAGGATCAGCCGATAGGCGAGCTCCCGTTTCGGATCGGGTGGGGCGAGCAGCAGCACGCGGACGATCTGCTTCTGTCCCGGCGCCAGCTGCATGATCGGCGGCGTGACGACGAAATCCTCGGTGGGTGCCAGCTCATCGTCGCCGTCGTTGTCGCGCGTCCAGCGGTAGCGCTCGGCCTGCAGTTGCGCTGGCTGGTCGCCGGTGTTCTGCACTTCGATCGACGCGGCGCGGCGTAGCGGCGGGATATCGATGCGCACGGGCGTGACCGTGAACGAACCGGCCAGCGCCGAGGCGCTAAGCGAGGCGGCAGCAACTAGGACGAGGCAGCGGTGTAGTTTCATCAAGCGACGATCAGTAGTGAACGGTGGCCGTGATCGTGTCGACATAGGCGCCGAAGGGCACGACCTGCCCGCCCGGCAGTCGTGCGTAGACGGGCCACGTTTGCGCGGCACCGTTGCCGACGCCGTCGAGCCGCTCAGCGTTGTTGTTGCCCCAGCGCTGCGTGCGGCCGGCGTTCTTGTACAGCTCGTAATTCAGGCGCGCGGCACCGGCGGCCGGTGCCATCCGGCGTAGCGAGCCAGCAGCATTGACGCCGTTGTTAAGACGCACGTTGTAGTTGTTGTTGACCGGGCAGCGGACCGTGACCTGGCCCAGCCCGTCAATGGTCGGCGCGCTGGCGGTGCCCGAATAGGCGCCGAAGTTCACCAGCGCAGCAGAAACCGTGCAGCCGCTGGCGATAAACGCCGAAACGCTGAGGTTGAAGCTCGCCTGTGCCTGAACAGTACCGGCGAAAATCAACCCGAACGCCGCGAGCGGGATGCGCACTGCGGTTCGCATGATCGAAAGAAAGCCGCAGCGGGTTCACGCTGCAGCGCGTCGCGTCAGGTCATTCAGTAGGTGACCGTGATGGTCACCGAGTCTTGATAGTTGCCCACAACTGCTGAAGTCTGGCCGGCCGGAATTCGGCCGTATACCGAATGAGGCACCGCAGAGCCTGTGCCGGTAAGCGAAGCGGCTGCAGCAAAAAAAGGAGTAGTGCGGCCCGTATCGTTGAACAGGCCGTAGGACAGCGTCGATGGAGCAGGGCCGGCCATCGAGCGGCCGGTCGGCCCTCCATTCACGCTCATCCCATACGTTTGCCCGTTCGTACAGGTGACCTGGATCGTTGTCGAAGCGTCGCGCGGCGTTGCGGAGAACGGGTCGTACTGTCCGAAAGCAAGATCGGTCGACGTGACGCTGCACGAGGCTGCAACGTTGGCCGTGACCAGGAACGTGGTGTCTACGGTCGCCGCCGCAGCCGTTGTGGCCAATCCAAACACACTCATCGCTGCGGCAATTGTTCCTAAAGTTTTCATGTTTTCCTCCGATACCAAGATCTAGTGGGGCTACATCCGCGGAATAGCCGCGTGACGGAGGTACTTTTGCGTAGATACCGTAATCCCGGTAGTCGTACGAACGGACTAAAAACGGATTAGGACGGTCTTCGGCAGTGCGGTTG
>JBFINI010000072.1:0-10944 GCA_041611275.1 Burkholderiaceae bacterium | reverse complement strand
TGCCGACCGGGGAGTGATCGGCAGGCAGTTCGCCAAGGGCGCCCTGCAGGTGAAACAGCAGGATCGCCGAGTGCGGCGAGCGAATGCGCCCGGCGTGGCTGATCAATACGTCGACGGCCTTCTGCGCCACTTCCGGCAGGTAGTGCGACTTCCAGTAATAGCGCCGGCCCTTGGGCTGTGTAGCGTCAAGAATGCTCTGCATCTGCGCGTAAGGCCGGCGCGTCACGATGTCGGCCACCGGTCTGCCAAAGGCGCGCAACGGCGCGACGATGGCCTCGCCCTCTTCGATGCTGCCACTGTGGCACACGAAGACAGCGACGATCGGCTTGCCGTGGATTTCCTTGGGCAGCCACGGCGCCGGCGGCGCGAGGCGCAGCGCGGCCACGCAGGTCGTCTCGCGCGGCGCCTTGGCGGTGAATTCAAGATAGAAGTTGAGTACTTCCTTCGCATCCTCGCCGCGCCAGGCAATTGCGCCGCCGAGAATCTCGGGCCCGACCGGGAAAACGCGATATTCGAAAGACGTGACGATGCCGAAATTGCCGCTTCCGCCACGCAGCGCCCAGAACAGCTCCGCGTTTTCATCGGCAGCCGCGCGCACGACCTTGCCGTCCGCCGTCACCACCTCCATCGACACCAGCGTGTCACACGTCCAGCCGTGCCGGCGTGTCAGGTAACCAAAGCCGCCGCCGACCGTGAGACCGGCGATGCCGGTGGCGGAGACGAAGCCAAGCACCGCCGCCAGACCATGCAGCTGCGTTTCGCGGTCAAGGTCGGCGAGCGTGCAGCCGGCCAGGGCGCGCGCAGTGCGCGTCGCCGGATCGACCCACACGCCCCGCATCAACGACAGGTCGATCATCAGGCCGCCATCACAGACGGCGAGCCCGGCGATGTTGTGGCCACCACCGCGCACTGAAACGAGGAACTGGTGCTGGCGCGCGAAGCGCACCGCCGCAACGACGTCTGCAGTCCCGGTGCAGCGCACGATCAGGCCCGGACGGCGGTCGATCATGGCGTTCCAGATCTTGCGCGTTTCCTCGTACTCGGCAGCATCGGGCCCGAGCACCGGCCCGCGGAATCCGGCCTTGAATGCCAGCAGTATCTGCGGGGAGACCTGCACAGTGCCGCCATCGGCGGCCTTCAGTCTTATCGTCATCGCGAAGGGCTCCTTGATAGGCTCGACCGGCGCCCCGGCTACTGCTGCTCGGCGCGTGGTGACCGGGAAACGGCGCAAGCGTCAGTGCAGTCTGCGCGTCGCGCGTCGTCTTGCCATCGACAGGGCTGATCATTCAGCGGTGCCGAGGCGCGCTTTGCTGCAATGGTCAGGATTGACTATTCGCGGGGCAGCAGGCCATGGCGTGCCGCGAAGGCGGCGGCTTCCGCCCGATTGGCTGCTTTTGTCTTGCCGAGAATGTTGCGCACATGGTTCGCGACCGTGTTCGGGCTGCGAAACAGCGCGGTCGCGATCTCCTGATTGGTCTTGCCGGTGGCCACGAGCCGCAGCACCTGCAGCTCGCGCCTGGACAGTCCCGCCACAGCAATCTCCTGCGATTGATCCTGCGCCGGTTGCGGCTGCAATCCGAGAATGGCCTGCTCCAGCCCGCGCATGGCGAGCTTGCGAGCCTCATCGACTGCGGCTTCGAGCAAGCACCGCGCCCGCTCGCCGTCACCGCCTTCTCCCCGGCGCAACAGCATCGCGGCGAACTCGAAACGCGAACGGGCCAGCCACGGCCGTCCGCCCGTGCGCTGGTCGAATGCGATGGCGTGCTCAAAATGATGCTGCGCCAGCTCCCAGCGCTGCAGTGTCGTCGCCAGCATGCCGAGCAATCGCGACGCGGCGCCGAACGACGCGGTGTGCGCGCCGAACACGACGTTGCGTTCCGCGTACGGCAGCAGCCGCTGGTAAAGGGCGGCGGCCCGCGCCTTGTCGTCAAGCCAGACGCAAACCTCGGCGAGATAGGCCAGGCTCGCGATACGGATCGCGTCCTGCGCAATGCCGGCAAAGTCGTCGACGGCAAGCTTGTCGAAAATCTCACGCGCCTCGTCGCGCGCACCGAGTTCGCAATGCAGGACGGCCAGGCCCGGCCGCCAAGTCGCGCCCTGCGCTTGCGAGTCGAGAAACTGCCTGAGAACCGGTGCCAGTTCGTGCAGCCGGCCCTGGTGCCGCCGCAACGTGAACATCTGCACACCAAAGATGCCAGCCGCATTGGCACGGTCGAAGCGCTGGCCACGATGCAGCGCCTCGAGAGCCAAGCGCTCGGCTTCGGCGAAGCGGCCCTCGTGCGCGGCAATCATCGACAACGCGGCCAGTGCCACCGCCTCGTTGAACGGCTCACGCATCGTCTCGCCAGTGGCAAGATGGAAGCGGGCGGTGGCCATGGCCGCCACTGTGTCACCGGACTCCATCAGGTCGCCCGTATGCCAGCCGGAAAGATACGGGGCGACCCACTCCGGATGACCGGCGCGCCGAACCAGCTCTGAGGCTTCGCGTGCCACCTCGATACGCAGCGCCAGCCGGTCGGGAAACCAGCGTCCGGGCAGGATCGCGCACATCGCCCGAAAAAGCACCCACGGATCGTCAAGCCGGCGAGCGATGGTGACAGCCTCGCGGTGCGCCGTCTCGGCTTCGTCAGGTTGATTGGAGAACAGCAAGGCCTGGCACAACACGGTCAGAAGCGCGCAGCGCTCTCGGCTATCGGCTGGCCCTACCTGCTCCAGTGCCTCGCGGATCAACACGACCGCTTGCGAGCCTTCGGCCCCAAGGCGCCACTGCGCATCGCCGAAGCCAATCGCCGAGCGCGCCAGCAGTGACGCATCGCCCAGTCGCCGCGCGCACTCGGCCGCCTGCGCAAAGGTTTCGAGCGCCAGCGCGCTGACGCCCGCACTGTTTTGGGCATCGCCCAGGCCCAGCAGAAGGCGACATCGCTGGCCGTCCGTTGCGGCACTTATCGGCAGCGCTGCGCAGGCGCGCAGGTATTGGCGCGATGCTTCCTCGTGGGCGAGCATCGCCGAGGCATGCTCGGCGGCTCGCGTGGCGTATTCGATGGCCTTGGCCGTGTCGCCAGCCGGCCCTGCCGCGTGATAGTGGTGGGCCAACGCCGATAGGCAGGGCGTGAGGTCATTGTCGTAATGTTGTTCCAATGCGGCCCCGATGCGCTGGTGCAATCGCGCCCGCCGCGGAGCCGGGAGTTCGTCGTACAGCGTGTCGCGCACCAGCGCATGCGCGAACTGGTAGCCGCCCGGCTCGACTGAAGCGTGGATCAAACTGGCGGCCTGCGCCTGCTCCAGTGCGGCCAGGCACTCATCTTCGGAGATGTTCTCGAGAATGCGGGACAGCAGGTCGAGCCGAAATTCACGGCCAAAGACCGCAGCGTTCTGAAGAACGTTCACGCAGCCTGGGCCCAGACGGTTCAGTCGCGCGCCGATGACTTCGCGAACGCCTTTGGGCACACGCGACACATCGAAGCGCGCACTGCCCGAACTCGCGCCGCGGGCCTGCTGGAAATTCCGTGCCAGTTCGGCAAGATACAGCGGATGGCCCTCGGTCTGCTCGTACAGCACCGCGGCCAGTTCGGTCGAGGCCGTGCCGATGGCAGCGGCGACAAACTGGGCCGTCTCAGTCGTGCTGAAGCCACCCAGCAGCAAGCGCTGCACCGAGGCATGTCGGTGCAGCTCCGCCAAGGTGTCGGATAGCGGATGTTGGCGCGTGACCTCTGCATCACGGTAGGTGCCCAGCATCAGCAGGCGGCTTGAATCGGCTTCGGCCATCACGAATTCCAGCAGGCGCAAGGACGGCACGTCGGCGCGATGCAGGTCGTCGATCACCAGCAACAGCGGCTGCCGCGCGGCGGCGCGTCGCCATAAGCCGGCGATCGAATCGAAAAGGCGAAAACGGGCCTTGGCCGCATCCATTTCGACCGGCACTTGCAGCTCCGCGCTCAGCTCGCCGGCGAGTTCCGGGTCAAGCGCCGCGATCAGCGCCGCCGCCGGGCCGACGGTCTTTTCGAGCGTGGTCTCGTCGTGCAGCGCGACGTAACGTCGGATCAGCTGCAACCATGGCCAGAAAGGAGGGGCACCGGGCTCTTCGGGGCAGCGGCCCCACAGCGCCAGGACGTCGCGCTGACCTGCATGTGCGGCGAGTTCCTGCGCCGTACGCGTCTTGCCGATGCCGGGCTCGCCGGCGAGCAACACGATGCGGGGTTGCCCTGAAACGGCGCGTTCCAGCGCGGCCTGCAGCGTGTCGAGTTCGCGCTGCCGACCGATGAACCTGCGTTCGCCTTCCTGTTCCATCGCACTCAATGTCGAAGGCCTAGGTCCGCCCCTCGCCGCAAGCCTGGCTTTTCGTGTCGGCCCGCGGTCGAAGGCGGAATCGGCGCCGCGCTCAGGAAAACGCTTCCGGCCGCAGTTCGCTCACCTCGACAATCACGTCGGCCGGCAGTTGGGCTCGCCGCGCCGCCTCACGCAGCGCCTCGGCATTGGGAGCCTCGTAAAGGCAATAGGTCTTCTTCTTGTCGGCCGAAAGGAACGAAAACAACCAGTGCACGCCGACGCCGCTGTTGACCTCAGTGACCAGGCGCGCGGCATCGTTCGTGAGCTGCAGTTGCTCGGCGAAATTCCGTTCGATGACGAACAGGCCCATAAGCATCTCTCCGTTTGAATGCAAAAACGTTCAAAGCGTAGCCCTACGGTGCATCCGTTGGGGCCGTTTCCCCTACGCGCGTGTGGTGGCCGGCGATCCGTCGATTGCGCGTCGCCAAGAGCTGGCGAAAGCGAAAGTCGCGGGACCCACATTGGCGGCGTGCGGCGCCGTGCCGCTCGCTGGCACCGCTGTCAGCGCTTCCGGTCGTGGCGCCTTACGTATACGTATACGCCAAAATCGGGCTCAAAGTGCCCGCGCGCGGCTTGTTCATGGCGCTGACCCGCCCGAACGGTGGCCAGAGGCGTTCGCATCTGTTTCAATGGGCGTCAAAGTCGATATGAACACTCTGCAGTGGGCGCACCATTGATGGATGTCCTGCTCGCCATAGCAACCATCCTCGGCGGTTGCGCGGCCGCCTGGTATTTCTGGGACAAATGGTCCGACCGTAACAGGCGCGCGGGTGCGACGATTGCTGCGCCCGTGAAAGTGGCGCCGCCGAAGCATACGGGTGTCGTCGTCGTCATGCACGGCGAGCTTCGTGCGTTCGGCGTTCTGATGGGACAGGACATGGAGGTGGCGCGGCGCGCTGTCGGGCGCGGCCGCCAGGTGCTGCTAGCGTCGATCGGTGAATTCGGCGGACGGCTCGGCCCGGCGCCGGCCGATGCGGTCCTTGCCGTATTCGATGAAGCTGCCCAGTCCCTTTCCTGCGCGGTCGCGGCGCGCACCGCGCTCGCACAAGCCAACGCGGCGCTTCCTGCGGGCGAGCATGTGCACTACCGGTTCGGCATCGATCTCGGAAAGATCGGCACGGGCGAAAAGTCGCCACCCGCCGCAACGGTCGAGCGCGCTGCTTCGATTGTTCGACGCGCACCGACCGATGGCATCCGCCTGACTGATGCGGTGCACGCTCGGCTGCCGGACGATGCAGGCTTCACACTTTCCGCGGTGGAGCCCGGCTTGTTCGCACTGGCCGATGGCGACGTGCAGGCAGGAGCGCGACCAGTTCCACCGCAGCTCGAGTCGTTGGCGCTGCCGCTACCTGATCGGCCGTCGATCGTGCTGCTGCCGTTCTCATACACGGGTCAGGACCCGGACGGATCGGCGCTGGCCGAGGGGCTGCGCATCGATATCCAGAATGCGTTGGTCAAAATGCCCGGCGTCTTCCTGATCGCGGCGGGAACCGCCAACGCGCTTCGAGACGTCGAGGCCACCGAGGCAGCGCGCCGTGTCGGCGTGCGCAACGCGTTCGAGGGAAGCGTCCAGAGAAAGGGCGAACGCGTGCGGGTGAGCGTACAGGTCACCGATACCGTCGCCGGTACGGTGACCTGGTCCGAGCGTTACGACCGGGCGCTGCAGGACACGTTCGAATTGCAGGACGAAATCACGGCGCGGGTAGTCACCGCGCTCGATGTAAAGCTCGCCAGCGGCGAGCAGGCGCGCATATGGCACAAGTGCCTGACCGCGCCCAAGTCGCGCGAGCAGTTTTATCGCGGCATGCAAGCCTTCTTCCAGATGAACAAGGAATCGATGGCCGCGGCGCGTGCGTACTTCGAGCGCGTCGCGCAACTCTCGCCGGAGTCGTCGCACGGGCCGACGTGGATGGCCATGTGCCTGTGGTTCGAGGTGGCCCGCGGCTGGAGCAGCGATCCGGAGCAGGCCCGCGCTGCCGCCGGCGAATGGGCCGAGCGCGCGGTCGCGATGGCCGACGCCGACGGCCAGGCGCATACAGTGCTCGGCAACGTCCGGCTCCTGCAGCGCCGCTTCGACGAGGCGCTGACCATCGCGCGCGAGGCTGCGGTCATTCGGCCGAACTGCACAAATGCAAACGGCTTTCTCGCCAATGTGCTCGTCCACTGCGGCGAGCCCGAAGCTGCGCTGAAGCACATCAAGTGTGCAATCCGCTTTTCTCCCGTGTACCCGCCGTGGTTCATCGAGATCCTCGCCGCCGCCTACCGGGAGAGCGATCAGGTGGACTTCGCGGTCGCGGCGGCACAGGAAGGGCTGCGCATCGCCCCGCAATCGATCAACTGCCGGCTCATTCTTGCCAGCGCACTGATGCGCGGCGGCTGGAAGGCGGACGCCGAAAGCATCGCCCGCGAAGTGCTAAGCGTCGCGCCGGATTTCTCGCTCGCACAACACGCCGCCCGCGAACCCTACCGTGACCAGGCCGTCCTCGATCGCGTACTCGGCGAATTGCAGTCTGCGGGGCTGCCGACCTGAGTCGCGGGGCGCGAACCGGTGCCGGGCTATTTCGCTTTGACTGTCAGCGCCTGCCAGCGTCGATCAGAGTCGCCAGTTCACCCTCGACGCGCGCGATGACTTCCGCCCAGTCTCCGCGCGTCTGCTGGCGGAACAGGCGTGCCGTCGGGTACCAAGGCGAATCGTGCCGCGCAGTCATCCACCGCCAGTCGGGTGGATCGCCGATCAGCAGCCAGAGGGGCCTGGCCAACGCGCCGGCCAGATGCGCGATCGACGTGTCGACCGAGATGACGAGATCCATCAAGGTGGTCAGCGCAGCGGTCTGCGCGAAGTCGGTCAGCTCGTCGCCAAAGTGGCGCATACCCAGCCGGCGCATGAACTGCGGATCGCCGATTCGAACGTCCTTGCTCAGACAAAAGAAGTCCGCGGGCAACGCGAGCAGGGGTTCGAGCAACAGAGGTTGGATGCTTCGCTTCGCGTCTTCTTCATGCGATGGATTTCCTGACCACGCCAGACCCACCCGCGGCCGCTGCTGCGGGCCCAAGCGACGGGACCAGCTTTCCATGTGTGCGGCTTCGGTCCGTATATAAGGAACCTTTGACGGGATCGAATCCAGTGTGATGCCGAGCCGCGCGGGCAGGCTGACGATCGGGCAATGCAGATCGAACTCCGGCATTTCCTCGCCGTTAACGATCACCGCGCTGACCGAGTCGATCGTCGCCAACACAGCCCTGAGCGGCGGGTGGGCACCGATGATGACGCGCGCGCCTCTGGCTGCCAGCACCGGCGCGAACCGCGCGAACTGGATCGCATCGCCGTAGCCCTGCTCCGAGTGAATGAGAATGGTCTTGCCCGCAGGGTCGGTCTTGCCGTCCCAGATTTCCTCGGGGAACGCCCGGAGCGATTGCAGGTACGAGGAGCGCTCCCAGCGCCACTCGAAGTCCGCCCACGCATCCGCGAACTGACCCTGCACCAGGCGATAAAGTGCGCGGTTCCAATGCAGCGTGGCGTTGTACGGTTTGAGAACAAGCGCGGCGTCGAGCGCGGCCACGGCCTTGTCGTAAGCACCCAGCTGCGCGAATGCGGTCGCCTGGTTGCCCAGCAGGCGGACATCGTCGGGCCGGTGTGCGAGCACGGCATCGCAAAGGGCCAGCGTCTCCTCGGGCCGATCGAGCCAGACGCCAGCACCCACCATTGCGGTCATTGCCTCTAGATCACTGGGATCCTGCGCGAGTAACGCTGCAAAACCGTCGTACGCATCCTGCCAGCGCTTTTGACCGACGAATGCGCTGGCCCGTGCCGCCAGAGCCCGCCGGTCGGTCGGTGACGTTTGCAGCACCCGCTCGGCGAGACGCTGCTGTTCCTTCATCAAGTCGGCTTGTGGACCCAATAGCGCCGCAGCTCGCGAATACGCCCGCAACGCCTCGCGATCACGGCCGAGCGCGGCCAGCGCGCGGGCCTGATACGAAATCACGACGCCGTCGTCCGGCTGCAGCGCCAGTGCGCGCGCGAAACCGGCGAGCGCCTCTGCGTGACGTCCGAGCCTATGAAGCGCGACGCCATGCTCCGCCTGCACCGCCGCTGGTGGAATGGGCTGGGCCCGCATACAAGCGGAGAGCACACGCTCCGCGCCCTCGTAGTCGCCACGCTGCAGCAGGCAAGTGCCCAGCAGTTGCAGTGCGGTGGGTTCATGCGGCTGAACCCGCAGGATTCCGCGGCACAGGGTCTCGGTCTCCGCGTACCTGCGGTCGCGCTGCAAGGCCACCGCCTGCGCGATCGCCTGTCTGAGTTCATCGCGCTGCGGTGGCATGACCATCATCCGAAAGCGATCGAGCCGTCAGGCCGTTCGTTCGCGAGCCGCCTGCCGCCTCCGAAGGCGAACGCCCGCAGACCGCCAGACAAGAACTGGATCTGCGTCATGCGGGAACAGCGCACCGTCAACCGCGGGCGCGACGACCGGAATGGTGAAATTCTAGTGGGCGCAGAACCGCAAGGCGTCCTCTCTGCTTAGGGCTCGACGGGTACGCAGGAGTCGAGGTCGACACGGCTGGCAGCGCCTCCGCGTCCCGATAACCGAGCCTAGAGACCATACTGAACTTGCCGGCCCGCGCTCCTGGCACGGAACACGCTGGCCAGCGCTCAATCAGGTTCGTCGATGCGAACGAGGCCAACTTCCTATAATCCGCGCCTTACCGAAGGATTATTGCCATGGAAGCCGAACGCCTGAACCAACTCGCCGCCGCCGTTGACGACCTAAAGACACGGGTGACCGAACTGCGGAGGTATCTTTGACGTCGATGCCAAAGAGCGCCGACTGACGGAAGTTTCGCGCGCGCTTGAAGACCCCGGCGTATGGAACGATCAGAAACGCGCGCAGGAACTCGGCCGCGAAAAGAAGCTGCTCGACGACGTGGTCGGTCGCATGCAGCACCTCGCCGCCGGCATCAGTGATGCGAACGAGCTGTTCGAAATGGCATCGAGCGACGAGGACGACGCGACGCTGGTGGCGATCGAAGCCGATGTCGGCAAGCTGGCCAAGGAAGTCGGCGAGCTCGAGTTCCAGCGTATGTTCAACAACCCGCTGGATCCGAACAACTGCTTCATCGAGATCCAGGCTGGCGCCGGCGGCACTGAGGCGCAGGACTGGTGCGGGATGCTCGAGCGCATGTACCTGCGCTATGCCGAGCGCAAGGACTTCAAGCCCGAGCTTCTCGAGGAAACCGAGGGCGAGGTCGCGGGCCTGAAAAGCGCGACGATCAAGCTCAGCGGCCCGTACGCTTTCGGCACGCTGCGCACCGAGACCGGTGTGCACCGGCTGGTGCGCAAGTCGCCTTTCGACTCGAACGCGCGCCGCCACACGTCGTTTGCCAGCGTGTTCGTCTACCCGGAAGTCGATGATTCGATCGAGGTCGAGATCAATCCGGCCGACCTGCGCGTCGATGTCTACCGTGCCAGCGGCGCGGGCGGGCAACACGTGAACCGAACGGACTCCGCGGTACGGTTGACCCACCTGCCGACAAATACGGTCGTGCAGTGCCAGAGTGAGCGCTCTCAACATCAAAACAAGGATCGAGCGTTCAAACAATTGCGAGCTAAGCTCTACGAGCTGGAAATGCTCAATCGGCGCGCGGAACAGCAAGCGATCGAAGACTCCAAGGCCGATATCGGCTGGGGTAGCCAGATCCGCTCCTATGTGTTGGATCAGTCCAGGGTCAAGGATCTACGTACCCAGGTGGAGCACACGGACCCCAGTTCGGTCCTCGATGGTGATCTCGACCGTTTCATCGAGGCGAGTCTCAAAGCGGGATTGTAGTTCCGCGCCAGAGTCCGACAACAGCAAGGTGTCCCATGAGCGATGACAACGACATCATAAGAACGCGGCGCGAGAAGGTCGCACGCTGGCGGGCACAGTATCCGGCCTATCCCAACGACTTTCGGCGCGACGCCTTGGCCAACGAGCTGCACGAGCGTTGTGAGCAGATGGACAAATCGACCCTGGAGCGCGCCGGGCTTTCAGCGGCGGTGGCGGGGCGAGTGATGCTGCGGCGCGTGATGGGCAAGGCGAGCTTCATCACCCTGCAGGACGTCAGCGGCCGCATCCAATGCTATCTGCAGCGCGATGCCCTGGGACAAGCCGCCTACGATTCGTTCAAGGATCTTTGGGATATCGGCGACATCGTGGGCGTGCAAGGCACGCTCATGCGCACCAACAAGGGTGAGCTGTCGGTGCAGGCAACTCACATCTGCCTGCTCAACAAAACTGTGCGACCGTTGCCGGAAAAATACCACGGGTTGGCCGATCAGGAGACCAAGTATCGACAGCGCTACCTGGATTTGATCGTCAACGAAAACACCCAGAAGATCTTTCATGCCCGCTCTCGCGTGGTTTCGGCTCTCCGCGAATATCTGGACGCCAGGGAGTTCTTGGAAGTGGAGACGCCCATTCTCCAGCCCTTGTACGGAGGCGCCTTCGCCAAGCCCTTTACCACGTGGCATGAGGCGCTGGACATGCAGTTCTATCTGCGCATTTCCAACGAGCTGTATCTCAAAAGACTCATCGTGGGCGGAATGGAACGCGTATACGAAATTGCCCGGGATTTTCGCAACGA
>JBFINI010000071.1:0-11054 GCA_041611275.1 Burkholderiaceae bacterium | reverse complement strand
GATCACGAAGAACGGATTGCCGCCGGTTTTCTCCTGCAGCAGCGAGGTCCTCGGCTGTGCGTTGGCCTCATTAACCCGCAGCGTGTCGGCCGCCAGGCGCCGAAGCGCCGCAGCATCGAGCGGCGACAACTTGATCCGCCGCGGCGCAATGCCCGCGGCCTGCAGTGTGTCGATCGCACGCAGCAAAGGTTGATTCGCATCGATCTCGTTGTCTCGGTAGGCGCCGATCAGCAGCAGGTGACGGATCTGATCGCTCGCCGGCAGCGCGCATAGCAGGTGCAGCGTCGCCGAATCGACCCACTGCAGATCGTCGAGGAAGATCACCAGCGGCGACTCAGGCGTGGCCAGCGCGGCGACAAAATTCTGGAAGGCGAGGGTGAAGCGGTTCTGTTCTTCGGCGGGCGGTAACCGCGGTGCCGGACGCGGTTCACCAATGACGTGTTCGAGTTCCGGGATCACTTCGGCGATGACGGCGGCATGGCTGCCGAGCATGACCAGCAGCCGATCACGCAGTCGTGCCAGCCGCGCCGGCGTCTCGGCGAGCTTGCGCTGGATCAGCTGGCGCAGCGCTTCTGTCAGTGCGCCGTAAGGCACATCACGCGACAGCTGGTCAAACTTGCCGCTGACGAACTGCCCTTGACTTCGCGCGACCGGCACGTGTAATTCGCGGATCAAGGTCGTCTTGCCAATGCCGGCATAGCCGTCGACCAGCAGCAGCACCGAGCGACCCTGCCGGGCCTGCTCGTAGGCGTCAGTCAAGGCGGAAAGTTCTTTCTCGCGCCCGTACAGACGCTGTGGCACTGCGAATCGTTGCGAGTCGTCGCCCACGGCGATCTCGAACGATTCGACCCGCGCACCGCTCGTCGTCGGCCGGCAACGCTGCAGATCGCGAAGCAGGCAGGCCGGGCTTTGATAGCGTTCCTGCGCCGCTTTGGCCAGCAACTTCATGACGATCTGCGACAACGGCAGCGGAATCCTGTCCGACAACTCGCGTGGCGAAGGCGGCAGCGTGGCAATCTGCTGGTGGATCAGCGCCAGTGCGCCCTCGCCGGTGAACGGGCGCCGGCCGGTCAGCAGCTCATACAGTAGAGCGCCGAGCGCGTAGAGATCGGTGCGGTAATCGCAGCCGCGGTTGACCCGCCCGGTCTGCTCAGGCGCGGCATAAGGCAGCAGCGTCGGATACTGATGCGCCACGAGCGGGACGCTTGCCTCGGCGGCGTCGCGGGCGGCGGCACTGAAGTCAATCAGCCGCACGCGTCCATCGGCGGGGTGCATCAGGACGGAATACGGATGGATGGCGCGGTGGATGATGCCGGCACGGTGCAACGGCGCCAGTACGCGCAACAGGGCAATCGCGCACTCGACGCTGCGCGTCCATGGCAGTGCGGGCAGTGTGGCCAGCGGCTGGTCGCCCCGATCCTCGAGCAGCAGCGCGCAATGACCTTCGGCAACGATGAAATCCAGCGGGCGAGCCACACCGGCATCGAACGTGGCGTCCGCAAGGCTGGAGAGGATTTCGTATTCACGGCGCAGCGCCGCAATGTCTTCGCCGCTGGCCGGAAGGTGGGCCGGTACTTTCAGCAGGACGGCGGCCGGTTCATCGCGATACCAGCCACGATAAAGACGATGGCGCCCGTCTTCGGTCAGCGCCTCCGCGAGGCGGTAATCGGTGATCGCAGCGCGGGCAGCGGTGAACACTGTGGCCTCGGTCGGGCGGCTGCCATACGGTAGGAGCCGGGCTTGCCCGGCGCAAGGCCCCACCGCGCGATGTGACCGAAATTTGAAGGTCGGGTTCGCCGGGAGCGGCTAAATTGTCGTTGCTGGAGCCGCGAAGGCGAGGATGGCGGAGAAGCGAGTGGACATGTCGGAAGCGTCAAAGCAGCGTCGCGTACTCGTGGTCGAGGATCACCACGAGATCGCCGAGTTGGTGCGGCTGCATCTGATCGACCTTGGCTGCGCGGTCGATCTGGCCTTTGACGGCGCCACGGGCCTGGCCCAGGCCGATAGCCAGGCCTACGACCTGGTGATCCTCGACCTGATGCTGCCGCGACTGAACGGTCTGGAAGTCTGCAAGCGGCTGCGGGCGAAGTCGGTCTACTCGCCGGTGCTGGTGATCACGTCGAAGTCGTCCGAAGTTGACCGGGTGCTGGGACTCGAACTCGGCGCCGATGATTACCTGACCAAGCCGTTTTCGGTCGTCGAGCTGATGGCGCGGGTCAAGGCGATCTTCCGTCGCTGCGATGCGCTGCGCACCGCGTCGGCGCCACCGGCCCGGCGGATCAGCGCTGGCGAACTGGACATCGACATCGACCGCCGTCAGGTGGCGCTGGCCGGATGCCCTGTCGAGCTGACCGCCAAGGAATTCGACCTGCTGGCGTTCTTCGCCGCCCACCCGGGGCGAGTCTTCAACCGCGGCCAGCTGCTCGACAAGGTCTGGGGCTATTCACACAGCGGCTACGAGCACACCGTCAATTCGCACATCAACCGTCTGCGCGCGAAGATCGAACGCGACCCGGCCAGCCCCCGCTACATCCTGACGGTGTGGAGTGTCGGCTACAAGTTCGCGGAGTCCAGCCCGCCGCCGGCGTAGAGCGGCCGTGCGCCAACCGCTACGCGATTCAGCGCTGCGGCGCCTGCACCCCGAACCATTCCTGCTCGAGGTAGCCGCGCAGCGTTGACCGTGCGCGATGCAGCATGACAAAGCAGTTGCTGGTCGTGATGCCAACGGCAGCGCAGATTTCGTCGGTTTCCATGCCCATCAGTTCGCGCATCGTGAATACCCTCGCGGTGTTCTTCGGCAGCCGTTCGATGCATCGTTCGAGGACCTCGAAGAACTTGCGCTGGCTCAACGCTGCTTCCGGGTCGCCCCAGTTCGACGGCGGTTCGCGCCAGTGACCGTTGTCCAGGTACAGCACGGCCGGGTCGGTGGCCTCGGTCGCACTGTCGTCAGGCAGGGGAACTTCGCGCGACTGGCGGCGAAAGCTGTCGGCAATCTTGTGCTTAAGGATGCCGAACAGCCAGGTCTTCAGTGAAGAGCGGCCGGCAAAGCCTTGCGGAGACTGCAGGGCGGCCAGCAGCGTGTCCTGCACGGCGTCTTCGGCCGTCGCCGTGCTGCCGAGCAGCCAGGTCGCATAGCGCGTCAGCGGCGCGCGAAACTGCTCAAGAGCGTGCGGATCGAGCGCCAGGGGGCCGGGCTCGCCGGCGGTTGCCGCATTGGCCGACTCGAGCCCGGCAGTCGTCGAGACATCGGCATAGGGCGCCGGTACCAGTGATTGTTCCATGTCACCCCCTGGGCTCGCCATGGCGTCGAGTTCGGGGAGGCGCAAACGGCTCTCGAATCGAAGGTGCGAGCGGCGGCGAACCACTGCGGCGAACGATGCGCCGGCTGCGTCACCGACCGCTCACGGAAGCTTCATATTTTGGTCACGGCGCCGCGCTTTCCTTGTGCAGTTGCGTGATCCTATGCTTAGGGGGCTGGGCATAGGCCAGTGGCCGGTAATCGGCCGGGTCATGCGCGACCGGCGCACTGCTGCCAGCGCCAGCCGGCCTGCTTCGATGGGCCGATGAACCCGCCCAGCGCGCATCTCGGCTTCGGGAGTCGATGGTCGCGCGCTGGTCGACAATGCGAGCGACGGGGCAGGTGCAAGCGCAACGACATCAACAAGGAGCAGCGATGGATTTCGAGTTTTCCCCTGAGGTGCAAGCCATGCAGCAGACGCTGCGCCGTTTCGTCGAGCGGGAGGTGCTGCCGGCCAACGAGCAATGGCATCGGATGGCGGACGCAGGCACCTATCCGCTGGCGGTGATCGAGCCATTGAAGGCGAAGGCGAAGGCGGCCGGGCTGTGGAACCTGTTCCTGCCGGGGCTGAAGGACGACGAACCGGGCACGCGGATGTCGAATCTCGACTACGCGCCGATGGCCGAGATCATGGGCCGCCTGCCGTGGGCCTCGGAGGTGTTCAACTGCAACGCGCCCGACACCGGCAACATCGAGTTGCTGCATCTATTCGCCAGCGCGGAGCAGGCGAAGCGCTGGCTCAAGCCGCTGCTCGACGGCGAGATCCGCTCGTGTTTTTCAATGACCGAGCCGGACGTGGCCTCGTCGGACGCGACCAACATCCGCACCAGCATCCGCCGCGACGGCGACTCGTACGTGATCAACGGCCGCAAATGGTTCATCACCAATGCCGCGCATCCGAACTGCAAGGTCTCGATCGTGCTCGGCGTCACCGACGAGGGGCCGGAGGCCGATGCGCACCGCCGCCACTCGATGGTGCTGGTGCCGATGGACACGCCGGGGCTCACCGTGGTGCGCAACATCCCGATCATGCATCACCACTCGCCCGACGGGCACTGCGAACTGCTGTTCCGCGACGTGCGCGTGCCGGCGTCGAACCTGCTCGGCGACGAAGGGCAGGGCTTCAAGCTGGCGCAGGCGCGCCTCGGGCCGGGCCGCGTGCACCACTGCATGCGCACGATCGGCCAGTGCGAGCTGGCGCTCGAGCTGATGTGCGAGCGCGCGCTGGAACGGCGCACCTTCGGCAAGCACCTGGCGGATTACGCCAACGTGCAGGACTGGATTGCGCAGTCGCGGATCGAGATCGACCAGGCGCGGCTGCTGGTGCTGCGCGCGGCCTGGCTGATGGATCGTGCCGGCAATGCCGCCGCGCGGATCGACGTGTCGGCCATCAAGATCATCGCCGCGCAGCTGCAGACGCGCGTGGTCGACCGCGCGATGCAGGTCTTCGGCGCGATGGGACTCACGCCCGACGTGCCACTGTCGTACCTGTGGACCTGGGGCCGCGCGCTGCGCTTCATCGACGGCCCCGACGAGGTGCACCTGCGCACGGTGGCGCGCGCCGAACTGGCCAAGGCGAAGGCCAGCCGGGGTGCAACCGCGGCCTACTATCGGGTTGCCGAATAAGTGTCCGGGCAGATCCGACGGCACGGCGTTCGGCGCCCGCAGTCGGCGCTACCCCCAACGGAGGCAAAGTCGATGAAGACCCGCGCAGCAGTGCTCGAGAAAATGGGCGCGCCACCACCGTACGCACAGTCGAAGCCGCTGGCGATCCAGGAGCTCGAGCTGGCACCGCCGGGTGCCGGCGAAGTGCTGGTGCGCATTCGTGCTGCCGGGCTGTGCCATTCCGATCTGTCGGTGATCAACGGCGACCGGCCGCGGCCAACGCCGATGGCGCTCGGCCATGAGGCGGCTGGCGAGATCGAGGCGCTCGGTGAAGGCGTGGCCGACCTGGCCGTGGGCGATCATGTCGTGCTGGTGTTCGTGCCGAGCTGTGGCCATTGCCTGCCGTGCGCCGAGGGCCGGCCGGCACTGTGCGAGCCGGCCGCCGCCGCCAACGGCGTCGGCACCCTGTTGTCGGGCGCGCGCCGGCTCAGTCGAAACGGCGTGCCGATTCACCATCATCTGGGCTGCTCGGCGTTTGCCGAACGTGCCGTGGTGTCGCGGCGCTCGGTGGTCAAGATCGATCCGGCGCTGCCGTTCGACGAGGCAGCGCTGTTCGGCTGCGCCGTGCTGACGGGTGTGGGCGCTGTCGTCAACACGGCCAAGGTTCCGGCCGGCGCCAGTGTGGCGGTCGTTGGCCTGGGTGGTGTCGGACTGGCGTCGGTGATCGGCGCCGTCGCGGTGGGCGCGGCGCGCATCGCTGCCATCGATCTGGCCGCCGACAAGCTCGACACCGCGCGCGCGCTCGGTGCCACTGACACCTTCGATGCTGCCGCCGCCGACTGTGTTGATTCAGTGCGCGCCGCGACCGGGGGCGGCGTCGATTTTGCCTTTGAATTCGCCGGTGCGGTCAAGGCGATGGAACTTGCCTACAAGATCACCCGGCGTGGCGGCATGACGGTCACCGCGGGGCTGCCACCGCCGAACGCGGCCTTGCCGCTGCCGCTGGTCAATCTGGTGGCCGAGGAACGCACGGTCAAGGGCAGCTACATCGGCACCTGTGTGCCGACCCGCGACCTGCCGCGCTACATCGCGTTGCACCGGCAGGGCCGCCTGCCCGTGCGCCGGCTGCTGTCCGGCACCTTGCGCCTGGACGAGATCAACGACGGGTTCGATCGGCTGCGCGAAGGCCGGGCAATCCGCCAGGTGGTACTGCTCTGACCCGGGGCTGTTCGGCACCGCCGCTTTGAGCCGGCGGCGGCCACTGCGACAATGCGCCCCCGTTTGCCTGTCACGATTCGCTGATGATCATCACCAGCCTGCTCGATACTGACCTGTACAAATTTACGATGATGCAGGTGGTGCTGCATCATTTTCCAGGGGCGCAGGTCGAGTATCGATTCAAGTGCCGCAACCCGGGCGTCGACTTGACTCCTTACGTCGACGAAATCCGCGCGCAGATCGCGGCGCTGTGCACCTTGCGCTTCGAAGAAGCCGAGCTCGCCTACCTGCGCGGTCTGCGTTTCATCAAGAGCGACTTCGTCGACTTTCTGGGCCTGTTCCAGCTCAACACGAAATACATCCGCGTCGAGCCGGCGCAGCCGGGGCCGGGCGAGATCAGCATCGTCATCAAGGGGCCGTGGCTGCACACGATCCTGTTCGAGATTCCGGTGCTAGCGATCGTCAACGAGGTGTACTTCCACCGCACCCGGCCGCAGCCCGATTTCGAGACCGGGCGGCGCCGCCTGCGCGAGAAGATCGCGCTGGTCCGCGACGATCCGTCGCTCGCCGACCTGCACATCGCCGACTACGGCACCCGCCGGCGTTTCTCGCGCCGCTGGCAGGACGAAGTGCTGCGCACGCTGAAGGACGGGCTGCGCGAGAACCTCGCCGGCACCAGCAACGTGATGTTCGCCGTCAAGCACGGGCTGATTCCTTTGGGCACGATGGCGCACGAGTACCTGCAGGCCTGCCAGTCGCTCGGCCCGCGCCTGCGTGATTCGCAGACCTTCGGCTTCGAGATGTGGGCCAAGGAGTACCGTGGCGATCTGGGCATCGCGCTGTCCGATGTGTACGGGTTCGACGCCTTCCTGCGCGACTACGACATGTACTTCTGCAAGCTGTTTGACGGCGCGCGGCATGACTCGGGCGACCCGGCTGAATGGGGTGAGCGGCTGATTGCCCACTACGAGCGCAACCGCGTCGACCCGCGCACCAAGACGCTGGTGTTCTCGGATTCGCTGACTTTCCCGAAAGTGATCGAGTTGTACCGGCGCTTCATGGGCCGCACGCGCCTGGCCTTCGGTGTCGGCACCAACCTGACCAACGACCTCGGCTACACACCGCTGCAGATCGTCATCAAGATGGTCCGCTGCAACGGCCAGCCGGTGGCCAAGCTGTCCGACTCTCCGGAAAAAAACATGTGCGACGACGAGGCGTACCTCGCCTACCTGCGACAGGTGTTCGAGATCAAGGCCTGATCGGAATCGATGCTTGAATCGGCTGACGAAGCGCGCCGCCGCGCGAATCTTGCCGCAGCGGCGCTGCGACTGGTCAACGATGTCGCCGCCGCGCCGCTGGTGGCCGCCGCCGACCGCGGCGAGATGAGCGCGATGATCGGCATCAATCCAATCGACATTCCGATCGCCGCACGGCTCACCGGCCGCCTGCATGACGCCGTGCTGATCGAGGCGCTTGAAAACGCTGGCGAAGCGGCACTGGCGCGAGCCTGCCGGATTCTCGTCGCTCTCGGTTTTTCGCTGTCGACCGCTCCCGGCGTGGAGCGGGAGGACGACATCGACCGGGTTACCGACGTCGTGCGCCGCATTCGCATCAGCCAGATCGAGCTGGGCTTTGCCACCGCGCAGGAAGCGGGCCGCGGCGGCAATCCGCAGCTGCTGCAGGCGGTGGCGCTGCCGCCGGCACATCTGTGGCGGGCGCGGGCCGACAGCGCCCGCCTGCTGGGCCAGTATGTACGCAAGGCGCTGGCGGTGGTCAGCGAGCACGCCGAGCGCGGCGCCGACAACTGCCGGCTGAGCTGGCGCGAACTGGCCGCGGGGCCGGTGAATGCCGAACGCTTGCAGCAGCTGACCGACGCGCTGCGCGGCCGCGGCTTCCGTGTCGAGACAATCGACAGCGGCAGTACCCTTCGGCTGAGCTGGTAGCCGGCTCCCGCAAATCGGGGCGGCGGCGGAATAAGCGGCGCCCCCGCGACGTTTGCCGTGCGGGACCGGCGCGGCCGCATCGTTGTCGCGCGTCCACTCACTAGGAGGCGAGATGACCAGGACGATTGGAAGGGGAAGGTTTGTGTTGGCGGCGCTGGCTGCCGCGGCGCTGGCGTCGCCGGCGGCGGCGCAGACGGTCCACGCGCCGATGAGCAGCTATCAAGAAGTGCCGGCCCTTTCCAGCCCGGCCAGAGGCCACTTCCGGGCGCACATCCATCAGAACGCTGGCAGCATTTATTACGAGCTCGAGTACAACAACCTGCAGAGCGACGCCACACAGTCGCATGTCCACTTCGGCCAGCACGGTGTCAACGGCGGCGTCAGCTTCTTCCTGTGCACAAACCTCGGCAACGGCCCGGTCGGTACACAGGCGTGCCCCCTCCGCTCGGGCAACCTAAATGGCACGGTGATGGCGGCGCATGTCATTGGTCCGAGTGGCCAGGGGATCTCGGCCGGTGAGTTCGACGAGATCGTCGCTGCAATCCGCGCCGGCGTCGCCTATGTCAACGTGCACACGACCGGTTTTCCCGGTGGTGAGATTCGCGGCCAGATCGGTGTCAGGGGCAACTCTGGCGAACAACGTTGAAGTAGGCGGGTAGGAGGCGGTAGCCGCGGGCTGCCGCGTCGCTTCTTGAATTGCTGCGCGGGAGGCGGCGGCTAGAATCGGGCTCCCTTTGCAGGCGGATGCCCGATGCCCTTTCTGTCGAAGCGTGCCGAAAGCCTCGGCACCGAAAACGCCTTCGTCGTCCTGGCCGAAGTCAACGCGCTGGCGCGTGCCGGCCGCGACATCATCTCCTTCTGTATCGGCCAGCCGGATTTCCCGACACCGTCGCACATCCAGGACGCGGCGGTCGAGGCGGTGCGCGGCGGCAAACACGGCTACACGCCTTCGGCCGGAATCGACGAGCTGCGCGAGGCGGCAGCGCGGTCGATGTCGGCACTGCGCGGCTTCGAGATCAAGCCGGAGGAAGTCGTCGTCGGCGCCGGCGCCAAGCCGTTCATCGCCTACGCGATTGCTTCGGTGACCGACTTCGGCGCTGGCGACGAGGTCATCTACCCGGTGCCGGGCTTTCCGATCTACGAATCGCAGATCATCGCCAACGGCGCCGTGCCGATGGCGCTGCCGCTGCGCGAATCGCGCCATTTCGCTTTCGATCCGGCAGAACTGGCCGCGAAGATCACGCCACGGACCAAGCTGCTGATATTGAATTCGCCGCAGAACCCCACCGGCGGCATCCTGACCCGCGCCGATCTCGAGGCGATCGCGCAGGTGCTGGCCCGCCACCCGCAGGTGTGGGTCTACGCCGACGAGATCTATAGCAAGCTGGTGTACGAGGGTGAGTTCGTCTCGATTGCCGGACTGCCGGGCATGCGCGAGCGGACCATCATTTCCGACGGCGCCTCGAAGACCTACGCGATGACCGGCTGGCGCATCGGTTTCACCGCCAACAGGATGCTGGCGCCGGTGTTCACCCGCTGGATCACCAACACCGAGTCATGCGCCTCGCAGATCAGCCAGTGGGCGGCGCTGGCGGCGCTGACCGGCCCGCAGGACGACGCCGAGCGGATGCGCTTGCGCTTTGCTTCGCGGCGCGATCTGATCGTGCGGTTGCTCAATGCAGTGCCGGGCTTTTCCTGCGCGTCGCCGGGCGGCGCTTTCTATGCGTGGCCGAACGTGACCGAAGCCTGCGCGCTGATCGGCGCCAAGGATTCCGAGGAACTGCGCAAGCGCCTGCTGCACGAGGTCGGCGTTGCCGTGCTGGCCGACATCCACTTCGGCGCGCGCGTGGAGGGCGAAGGGCAGCACATCCGCTTTTCCTATGCGACCAGCGAGGAAAACATCGAGCGCGGTGTTGCGCGTATCGCGGAGTTCATCCGCGCCAACACGTTGCCGCCGCGCAAATGAATCCCTTCGACACGTCGGCTGCGCGCGCCGCGATCTTCAGCCGGATCCGCGCCGCGCAGCGTCGCCCGGTGCAGGTCAGCGCCGAGGAGGTCGCCGCCGTCGAGGACTACCTGGTACGCCATCCGGAAGGGCCGCGGCCGAAGATCGAAGGCGATCTGAAGATTCGTTTTCGCGCCATGTCGGAGCGGATGTCGAGCACGGTCGACGAAGTGCCCCACCTGGCCGACGCGCCCTCGGCGGTAGCCCGTTATTTCGACGCGCAGAAACTGCCGCGACAGGCGGTCATCTGGCCGACGCTGGCTTCGCTCGACTGGAAAGGTGCCGGCATCGCGGTCGAGGCGCGGCCGCCGCGGCGCGACGAAGCACAGGGCGCCGATCCGGTCGGCATCACCGGCTGCTTCTGTGCGCTGGCCGAAACCGGCACGCTGGTGCTTGCTTCAGGGGCGCAGACGCATGCATCGACGCACTTGCTGCCGGAGACGCACATTGCCCTGGTGCCGTCCTCGCGCATTGTCAAAGCGATGGAAGATGCATTCGCGCTGCTGCGCGACGAGCGCGGCGGTGCCGACATGCTGCCGCGGGCGCTGAACATGGTTTCTGGACCGTCGCGCACGGGCGACATCGAACTGACCATCGTTCTTGGCGCGCACGGGCCGTATCGCGTGCACATCGTGATTGCCACGGAAGACTAAGTAGCAAGAATCAGAACGTGGCGCCGGCAGCACACCCGCCGCACAAGGGGAGACGGATTGGAACGCAGCGCAGGCGCCGGCAGGGGCGCGCGGATTCTGATCGGTGCGGCCCTCACGCTGCCCGCGGTGGCTTCGGCGGCGAGTCTCGACGGCGCGGCCCTTGGGCTGCTGTGGGTGGTGCCCTTCGTCGGCATGCTGTTGTCGATCGCGCTGCTGCCGCTCGTCGCGCTGCGGCTCTGGCATCACCATTACGGCAAGATCGCATTGGGCTGGTCGGCGTTGACGTTCACGCCGCTGGCGGTGCTGCACGGCCCGGCGGCGGCTTTCGACGT
>JBFINI010000070.1:0-11129 GCA_041611275.1 Burkholderiaceae bacterium | reverse complement strand
GCGCGCCGCCGAAGGCCGGCGCAGTTGCGGCGCTGCTCATCGCTGCGAACGCCTCACCGGGCCGGCAGCGGCGGTTCGTCGGTCAGGCACGGCGAGACAAGGTGCACCTCGCGGTCCAGCGGCGCCGGCACGTGGCGAGAATGCGTGTCCTCGCCTTATTTGATCGCCGCGGCGGCCTGTCGCGCCACTTCGGCAGCCTTTTCGTAATTGGCGCGTGCCTTGCTGTTCCAGGACTCTTCCAGGCCGGTGATCCGCTTGGCTACTGCCACTTCCTTCTTGTTGGAGGCGAAGAGCTTCTGGAAGTCGGCCTGGTCGGCGATCTGCGCCGACACGGCCGGCGTGAAAGCCAGCTCGCGCGCCTGCCTGATCAGCTCGGTCGCCTGCGGATTCTTCTTGCCGGCGTTCTTGGTCTCGGCATCGAGGATTGCTTTGGTCGCGGCCTGCAGTTCCTTCAGTCGGAAGGTGATCGTCTGGTCGAAGATCGACTGCACCAGCGAATAGCGGCTTTCCGAGAGGTCGGCATCGAACTGAACCTTGCTGCGCTTGGCGATCGCGCCCGGGTCGGGGTAGCCGGCCGGGATCTTGCCGCCGAAGGCCGCGTAGGGCAGCACCGGCAGGCGCGAGATTTTCGGATCGAGCAGGACTTCCTGGCCTTCCTGCGACAGCGCGAACTGGATGAAGCGCTTGGCTTCTTCCGAATTCTTGCTGCCGGCGACCAGCGCGATGTTGGCCGGCACGATCGAAGTGACCTGCGGGTAGACGAACTCGACGGGAAAACCCGAGTACTTGCCGGCGAGACCGAAGAAGTCGATCACCGGACCAGCGCCGAACTGGCCGTTGTTGATGCCGTCGGGTACGCCGAAAGAGCGCTCGGTGATCTGCGCGCTGTTACCGGCCATCTGCAGCAGCTGCCGCCAGCCCTTGTCCCAGCCTTCGCCCTGCAGGATGGTCTCGACTGTCAGGTGCATCGTGCCGGAGCGCGAGGGTGCGGTCATCGCGACATGGCCGAACCATTGGGGCTTGAGCAGGTCTGTCCACTCCTTCGGCGCCTCGAGCTTGTTCGCCTTCAGGTAGCGGGTGTTGTACATGATTCCGTAGCCGGCCAGCGCCTGGCCGAAGTAAAAGCCCTCGGGATCGTTGATCGGATAGTTGCCGATCTTGGCCGGCACCTTCGGATTGGCCACGTCGCCGGCCTTGGCCAGCAGCTTGTCGCGCTTGAGCACCTCGAACGCATCCGGCGCGCTGGCCCAGAACACGTCGGGGCGCTGGCCTTCGGCCGTCTCACGCACGAAGGCGATCGAGGCAATGGTGCTCTTGTTGAGAACTTCCAGCTTGATGTTCGGATGGCGTTTCTCGAATGCCGCCCGGTAGGCAGCGGTCAACTCCTTCGGAAACGAGGTAATCACGGTGACCGTGCCGGCCAGCGCGGCCGGGGCGGCGAAGGCGAGGGCAGTCGCAAGAATGGCGAGGGAACGCATACGCAAGGGCCTCCGAGTTGCTCGACTTGTCATTGTGGATTTCGAATCGTACGGACCGGCGCGTTGCCATGCCAATCAGAGGTTATGCGGTCACCGAACGATGTGGCGGTGACGCCTGCGGCCGGCAACAACAACCAAAGAACAAGCGGCCCGCAACCGGGCCGCTCGCACTTGCTTGTTGGCGTACTGCGCTAACCCTTCAGATCGTCGATCAACTCGACGTACTGCTTCATGGCCGCGTCCTTGGCGGTGCCCTTGATCTCGTTCCATGCATCCCATTTGGCGCGACCGACCATGTCGGTCATCCCGGGGCGCTTGCCTTCGGCATCGCCCGAGGTCGCTTGCTTGTACAGCGCATACAGCTTCAGCAGCGTCGCATTGTCGGGGCGTTCGGCCAGATTCTTCGATGCGGCCACCGCCGCCTCGAACTTCGCTTTCATGTCGCTCATCAGTGTCTCCGTGTTCTGGACATTCGGGGTTGCGCGACTATTATGGGGCGGCACTGCAATGCTGGCAAAAGCACAGTGCGCGAGGCGGTACTACGTGATGTTCCCGCCTCAGCGCACAGGAGGAGACGATGCCCCACCGCGAACGCATGTCACCGGTCGACACGGCCTGGCTGCGCATGGACTCGCCGGGCAACCTGATGATGATCGTCGGCGTCGACGTCTTCGCCGGATCCTGCGACCAGCCGCGGCTGCGCAAACTGCTGCAGGAGCATCTGCTCGCGTACTTCCCCTTTCGCGCGCGCGTCGTGCAGGATGCCACTGGTGCCTGGTGGGAAGAGGACGAGAACTTCGACCTCGACCATCATCTGGTGCGCATCGGCCTGCCGGGCCGCGGCGGCAAACGCGAGCTGCAGAAACTGGTGGCGCAGCTGGCTGGCCAGGCGCTCGATCCGCTGCGGCCGCTGTGGCAGTTTCATCTGGTCGAGAACTACGATGGGGGTCACGCGCTGATCGTGCGCATCCATCACTGCGTCGGCGACGGCATCGGCCTGATGGGCGTGGTCATGGGCATGACCAGCGCCGAGCCGGGCAAGGATGCCGATGCGCCGCCGCCGCGGCGCTCGCGTGCGAGCGCGAAAAGCGGGCTGATCGAGCAATGGTTGCAGCCGCTGACCGAAGCGGCGGTGCGGGCGATCGACGCCACCGGCGATGCGGCCAGCCGCGTTCTGGCCGCCTCCGGCAGCGTGCTCGACGATCCGAGTATCGCCACTGATGTGGCGAGCGAGACTGCGCGGATCGCGACTCAGGTGGCCAAGGACGTGGCAGCACTGGCCCTGATGGACAACGACACGGTGACCAGTCTGAAAGGCAGGCCGGGCGGCTCGAAGGTTGTGGCCTGGAACGAGCCGTTGCCGCTGGCTGATGTGAAGGCGGTGGGCCACGCGCTCGGCTGCTCGGTCAACGATGTGCTGCTGTCGTGTGCGGCTGGCGCGATCCGCGGCTACCTCGACGATCGCGGCGAGGCATCGCCCAGCGCCGAGCTGCGCGCAATGGTGCCGGTGAACCTTCGCCCGCCGGGTCGGCCGCAGACCCTGGGCAATAAGTTCGGGCTGGTGCCGTTGCTGCTGCCGGTCGGCGTCGAGGATCCGCTCGAGCGCGTGCTGACGGTGCGCAGCCGGATGAATGAACTGAAGGGCAGCTATACGGCCGTCGTCGCCCTGGCGATCCTCGGCATGGCCGGCCTGGCGCCGCGCACGCTGCAGAAGCAGATCCTCGACATGCTGGCGTCGAAAGCCACTGCCGTGATGACCAACGTGCCCGGGCCGCAGCACGCGTTGTACATGGCCGGCAGCCGCCTGAGGCAGATGATGTTCTGGGTGCCGCAGTCGGGTGATATCGGCATGGGTGTGTCGATCCTCAGTTATGACGGCGGCGTGCAGTTCGGCCTGGTCACCGACAAGAAGATCTGCGCCGAACCTAAGGCGATCATTGACCGCTTCGCGCCGGAGTTCGAAAGGCTCGTCTATGCGGTGCTGCTGGCGCCATGGGACGAGCAGGCTGACCCCGAACTGGCCGAACGCGCCTTGAAGGCCACCGAAGCACTGGCCAAAGCTGCTGGCCGATTCACGCGTGGCGACGGCCAAGCGCGGGTCGCCAGAGGCGATGGGGTGACGACGGGCCCGGCATCGGCTGCGTCCACTGCGTCGGCGGACAAGGCGCCGGCGGCTCGCCCGCCGCGACGGAAACGCTCCGCCTTCGCGGCAGCGCGGGCGGCGGTGCGCCGGTAGAACTGCCGCGGTGTGAGGGGTAGCGAGGCGTCTGCGCAAATGAACAAACATCGCCATCGCGAGGAACAGCTTCTAGCGGGCGGCCGATGAAGCCGGCCAGTCCGTGTCAATGGTGCTTGGCTCTTCGGCGCAGGGTTGCCCGCCGCGCCGATCGCGGACGATGAGCACGCTCGCCATCCATCGCCAAGATGCCTATGCGCAGCAGTGCGAAGCCGTCGTAACGCAGATCAGCGAGGACGGTGTCGAACTCGACCGCACGGTCTTCTATCCGCTCGGCGGCGGTCAGGCGGGTGATACGGGCGCGCTTTGGCTGACCGACGGTACGCGGTTGCCGGTGGTCGAGTCGCGCAGGAGCCGGCGCGACGACGCGACGCCCGACGATACGCTGCACGTGCTCGACGCCGCGAGCGACTGGCGAGCGCGGCTCGTCACCGGTACGCTCGTGCGCGCGGAAATCGACTGGGCGCGCCGTTACCGGCTGATGCGTTTTCACACCGCCACGCACCTGCTGTGCGCGGTGGTGCGCCAACTGGTTGACGGCTGCAGCATCACCGCCGACTATGCTCGGCTTGACTTCGCAATGACCGCGCCGCTTGAGAAGGAATCCGTGCAGCAGGGGCTCGACCAACTGGTTGCGCGTGCGCTACCGGTCGGCTGCGAATGGATCGCCGACGAGGAACTGATCGCCAACCGGCAACTCGTCAAATCGATGAGCGTCAGCCCGCCGATTGGCTTCGGCCGCGTGCGGCTGGTTCGTGTCGCCGATGTCGACCTGCAGCCCTGCGGCGGCACGCACGTGCGCAACACGGCAGAGATCGGCGCGGTGCGGGTGGCGAAGATCGAAAAGAAAAGCGCCCGCACGCGCCGCGTGGTGCTTGAGTTCGCGCAGCCGGCACAGTAGTTGCGGAGGTTTCGATGCACGACTCCGATCACCCGCACGATCACGATGATGACCACGCGCACGGCAGCAGCCTGACGCCGATCGAGGCCCGCGTGCGGGCGCTGGAGTCGATCCTGGTCGAAAAAGGCTACGTCGATCCGGCTGCGCTCGACGTGATCGTTGAGACTTATGAAACGAAGATCGGGCCGCGCAACGGCGCCAGGATCGTCGCCAGGGCATGGTGCAACGCTGACTACGCCCAGCGGCTGCGCGAGGATGCGACTGCGGCGATTGCCGAGCTCGGGTTCACCGGTCGGCAGGGCGAGCACATGGTGGCCGTGTTCAACGACGAGCACACGCACCACATGGTCGTCTGCACGCTGTGCTCGTGCTATCCGTGGCCGGTACTCGGCCTGCCGCCGGTCTGGTACAAGTCGGCGCCGTATCGCTCGCGCGCCGTCCTCGACCCGCGCGGGGTGCTGACCGAGTTTGGCGTGCAGTTGCCAGCGGACAAGAACATCCGTGTCTGGGATTCAACCGCCGAAGTGCGCTACCTGGTGATCCCGCAGCGTCCACAGGGTACGGAAGGTCTCACTGAAGATGAGCTCGCTGATCTGGTCACCCGTGACAGCATGATCGGCACGGGCTTGCCGCGTGCGCCGGACGCAACGGGGCGATGAACGGCGCTCACGACATGGGCGGGCAGATGGGCTTCGGGCCGGTGCTGCCCGAGGCGAACGAACCGCCGTTTCACGCCGACTGGGAGAGGCGCGCGCTGGCGATCACGCTGGCCTGCGGCGCGATGGGGCACTGGAGCATCGATGCCAGTCGGCATGCGCGCGAGTCGTTGCATCCGCTTGAGTATCTGTCGTCGACTTACTACGAAATCTGGACCAAGGCGCTGGAGAAGCTGTTGCAGGCGCATGAGTTTGTCAACGGCGATGAACTGCGCGCCGGGCATGCGCTCGTGTTGCCGAAAGTGCCTAATCGCGTGCTGCGGGCAGCCGATGTTGCCGTGGCACTGGCCGCCGGTTCACCGAGCGCGCGGCCGACGACGCAAGCGGCGCGCTTCGAGGTCGGCCAGCGGGTGCGTGCCGTCAATGAACATCCCGCGGGGCACACGCGGGTGCCGCGTTACGCCCGCGGCCGGGTCGGCACGATCGAGCGCAAGCACGGCATGCATGTCTTTCCCAACAGCAGCGCCCACGGTCTGGGTGATCACCCGCAATGGCTGTACACGGTCGCCTTTGCTGCACGCGAGCTATGGGGTCACGACGCCGATCCGCACCTGGCCGTCAGCATCGATGCCTGGGAAAGCACGCTTGAGCCCGCCGCGCCGCCCCAAGAGCGAAAGCCGGAGCGCGCAGTGCCAAGGCAATCCGATGGATCTGCACCGCCACCCAAAGGACGAATCCGTGAGCGCGCAACGCGAAAGAGATCCGGTGATCGCGCCTGACATCGAAGCGGCCTTGCGTGGTGTCGCGCCGCTGCCGCGTGATGACTCGGGGCCGGTGTTCGCCGCCCCTTGGCAGGCGCAGGCGTTCGCGTTGGCCGTGCATCTGCATGCCCAAGGGCTGTTCACCTGGCCGCAATGGGCCGAGGCGCTCGCCGCCGAGATCCGCGCGGCGGGCGGTACCGACGACGGCTCGCGCTACTACGAGTTCTGGGTGGCGGCACTCGAACGGCTGGTGGCCGCGCGTGGCGCCGCGGATGCCACTGCGCTGAACGAGCGCGCCGCCGCCTGGGTGCGTGCCGCTGCCGCGACTGCGCACGGACGGCCGATCGAACTCGCCAACGATCCGTGGGCGCACGAGGTCGACAGGCAGCACATTCGAATTTCGATCAGGAACAGATCGTCGTGAACGACCTTGGGTACCTGCGCCAGCCGGCCCCGATGGCGACATCTTTTCGCACACCGTCAGGCTGATGAAGAGCCGACCGCTGATCGGCAAGCGCACCTGGGGCGGCGTCATCGGTATCTGGCCGCTCCACGAACCTCGCCTGTCCGGCGCTGCCGCCGAGGTGCTGACACTGCGATGAACGCCGCACCGGACAGCGTGCTCGATTTCTGGTTTGGTGCGCCAGGCACAGCCGAGTACGGGCGGCCGCGCGAGTTCTGGTTCAGGAAATCGGTGGCCACCGACCAGGTCATCCGCGAGCGCTTTGCCCCTGCGGTCGAGGCGGCACTGCAAGGCGGTCTGCGGCACTGGGTCGATGACGGCGCGCGCGGGGCGCTGGCCGTGATCCTGCTGCTCGACCAGTTCACCCGCAACCTGTTTCGCGACAGCGCGCGCGCCTTCGCCGGCGATGCCGCAGCGCTGGCTATTGCCCGTGATCTGGTGGCAACGGGAGGCGATGCGCGGCTCGCTTCGGTCGAACGCTGGTTCGCCTACATGCCGTTCGAACATTCCGAATCGATGGCCGATCAGCGCGAGTCGCTGCGGCTATTCGGTGCGCTGGCGGCCCTGGGCCTGGCCGAGCCACTGGCCTGGGCCCAGAAGCACTTCGAGGTCATCGAGCGCTTCGGCCGCTATCCACACCGCAATGAGGTTCTGGGCCGCAACAGCACAGCCGAAGAGATCGAATTCCTGCGTCAGCCCGGCTCACGCTTTTGACGAGCGTCGCAGGGACGCGCGCGGCATGCCGAGCGCGAATACCAGCGCCGCCGCTGCGGCCAGCAGGTGTTTCACGGTGTGGCCGCTGATCACGCCGGTCGCCGCGAGCACCGGTTGGTCGGCAACCTCGAAACCCTTGGCGAGCAGGTAAAGGAGCAGCGGTGCGAGCCAGGTGGCGTTGCCGAGCGTGCGCTCGTCCGCGCGCGGGTAAACGAAGATCAGCAGGGGAATCATCAGCAGTGGCCAGATCTGCAGCAGCAGGTAAGGGCGCAGATCGCCGCCGGGGCCGAACCAGTGTGGCGACCAATAGGCGTACGGGACGGTCAGCGTGGCTGCAACCAGGGCCACGGCAAGAACGGCAACGCGCCCGGCGCGCGCGTCGATGCGTTCGCCAACGAAAGCGCAGATCAGCGCGGCGCAGGCCGCCGCAATCGGCACCCGATCAAAGGCCAAGCCGAGATCGTCCGGCGCCCAGTGGTAATAAGCGGAGCCGATCGACGTCAAGGCGATGCACGCGAAGAACACCCGCCAGGCGTTGCGTGCGCGACCGTGCCGTGGCAAGCGCGCCAGTCCGATCAGGCCTGCCAGCAGGAACGGCAAGTTCGACAGCACGTCGGCGGCATGCGGAATGCCGAGCAGGCGACGGCGGTCAGCGAAGTCGTGATAGCCGTCCGGCAACGCGATGGGGCCGGCGAGCGCAAGGCCCACTGCGATTGCGGCAGCCAGCAGCAGCGTCAGCCTCTGGCGCCATGTCGGGTCGGAACTTGCGGCGGGTGTGCTCGATCGCTGCGTGATCATTCGCTTCGCCGGCGGAAATCGAGTTGATTCGCGGCGTGATCGGCTATCGGCCGAGCGTCAGATGTGCCGCGTCGCCGCCTGGCCAGCAGCCGATCGGGCGGGTCGGTGCATAGCGACGTAAATCGGTGCATGTCAGGTGCGCCGCTGCAGGTCCCAGGTATGCACCGGCGCGCCTTCGGCCTGCCGGGCTGCGTACTCGCGCGTCAGGCCGGCGAAATCAGGCCCATTGGCGGTGATGAAGCGCCGCTGCCAGACCGCGCCGGTCTGTCCGCTTTCCGCGCGCGCCTCGACGATGTCGAGCCAGTTCTCTGCCAGGGCGGCGTCCACGCCGAGCGTGGCGAGGCCGTCGCGGGCGTGATCGAGCAACGTGTCGATGACCAGTTCACCGATGCGCGCATGATCGCCGTCGAGCCAGCACACATCGGCAGCCAGTCCGAAGCGCGCGGCGGCGTAGAAGTTGCTGCGTGCCTGCGCGAACGGCAGGCGCGTTTCGGGCGCGATCGGTGCCTCGATCAGGCAAGCGGCCAGGCCGTAATAGAAGGCGAGGTTGGCGATCATGTCGGCGATTGTCGGGCCGGCGCCCATCGGCCGGTGTTCGATGCGCAGATGCGGCGTGCCGTCGTCGTCGAAACCGATCAGTGGCCGGATCCAGCGCCAGATGGTGCCGTTGTGCAGGCGCAGGTGCGGCAGCTTCGCCGCCGGTTCGTCCAGTGCGAGCGGCAGCAGCGAAGGAAACAGCTCGTCGTTTTCGCGAAAGCATTCGGCCAGCGACTGCACATAGCCGCTGCCGAATGTCACCCGCATCAGTCGCGCATGATCGGTCCGCGCTCGCGTGCCGATGGCCAGCGACTGCTCGAACAGCGCAATGCGCGTCTCGTGCCACAACGCCTGGCCGAACAGGTACGGCGAGTTCGCGCCGATAGCCACCGTCGGCGCGGCAGCGATGACCGAGGCGTTGTAGGCGCGTGCCGCGCGTTCCGGTGCGATCTGCAGGTGCGCCTGCAGCGAAGTGGCGCCAGCTTCGAGCATCACATCGTGATGTTCGGTCAACAGGTGCTGGCCGTCGGTGCCCTCGATGTCGAGACGCAGCGGCCGCCCCTGCCGTTGCCGCTGCACCTGCTCGTTCAGTGCGTGATAGCGTGGGCGATTGGAGATATGCGCCAGGCTCAAATGGGCATCGGTCAGTGTCGGCAGGATACCGATCGACACCACTCGCAGGTCCATGGCACGCGCAACGCTCTGGCAACGCTCCCAGGTCGCCTGCAGGTCCCGCGCCAGCAGCGCCAGGCCGTTGCCGGCCAGTGGTCGCGGCGGCACGTTCAGTTCGATGTTGAACTGTGCCAGTTCGGTCACCACTTCGGGCGCATCGAGTCGGTCCAGGAACTCCTCGTTGCGCGGGGCCGGCCGGCCGGTCGCATCGACCAGCCATGCCTCCAGTTCGAGGCCGGCCACAGGTTCACGCCGCGACAGCGCCTGCCGCGCGAACAGCGCATCCAGGCGCGTCGTTTCGGCATGCAACCGATCGCCGAAGCGGTCGAAGTCAGCAGCGGAAAAGTGTGTGGAGGCGATGTCCTGGCCCATGGCGATCTCCGACGGTGCCGTCGCCGTCATTTGACGGCGACGATCGCCGCGCTCGATTGCGGCAGGTCAATCCCTTCGCGTGTTCAGGTTCTGCCCGCGCTGCGCAACAGTACGGGCCTTGATTCGAATGCAGTCGGTTGCCGGCCGGCGCGCGGCGTGTCGAATCCGTGTGCATCGCGCTGGTTTGCCGCGCTGGTGCAGGGCAATCGTTCAGGATGAAGACTTCGGCGCTGCCGGGTCCGTGGCTGCGCCGATGTTGCCGGCCGGCACGACGTCTTCGGCCGGCACTTCCTCGGTCAGTGCCATCAACACATCGGCGTACCAGGCGCAGTTCAGATTCAGGCGTTCGTCGGCGGACAGGTCAACGTTGGTGACGTCCATCCTCGAGGTATGAATGCCGAGCAGCCGCCAGGAGAACTCGCTGCGGCCGGAAGTACTGGTGCCCGAGCGGGCGACGACCGGCGCACCGCTCGAGCCGCGATGCATGCGGGCGTCGGTCAGGAAGTAACCGTGCCCCTGGAAACGAATGCCGAAGGCTGATGCGATCACTGCCTGCCTTGCTACCGGCAGCCGGTGCAGCGCGTCGTGAAAGCCGAGCGGAAAGCCGACGATCAGCACCGGGGTGCCGACCTCGATTTCAGCCAGTTGTTCGACCAGATGAGCGGGCGTGAACGACTGCAGTGCCAGCGTCTGCGGCAGTGCCTGACGGTCCAGTTCGATGGCCACCACGTCGATCAGGCCGCCGGCGTCAACCGACTGCCGCCAGAGCGGCTGTCCGTCCCGATACAACGGAATCCGGAAGTGGGTCGTCTGCACGATATTGTCCGGGTCGATGTGCAGTTCAATGCTCAGCGCATCGGGCGAATGGTTGCTTGCCTCATCAAGGACGACGTGCCGGGCGGTGATCAGGAACAGCCGATCGTCACGCTCGAAGAAGCAACCCGTCGCGTTGGTCAACACCGTCTCACCGAGCAGCGTCGAGATGCGGGTGACCGCCAGCAGCAGCGCTTCGATCATCGTTAGGCTCTGAAGCTGCCGCGCTCAGCGGCGGGCGAGAAAGATGAAGCGACAGGTGGCGAAGAAGTATTCGCCATCGGCCTGCCGTGATTGCACGTTGGCGATCCAGCCGTCGACCGCCGTCTCGGCGATGCCGTCGCGGATCGCGGCATCACGCAACACCGGCAGCAGGCTGGCGCCGAAAGAATCGGGGTCGTAACGGATCTCGACCATCGGAAAGACTTCGCAGCGTTCGAGCGTCAGTCCGGCGTCGCGGACCAGCCGGTGCAACTGCCGCGGCAGGCGAGGGTGGGCGAAGTGCAGTGCGCGCGCATCGAGGATGCGCCGCCCCAGCAGGCGGTCGGCCGACTCGTACGCGCACAGATCCCAGTCCGTTTCCAGGACCGCCAGCCGGCCGCCCGGTCGCAATACGCGTGCCGCTTCGCTGATCGCGCGGACGATGTCGGGAACGTACGAATAGACCTGGGCCGCGACGACGAAATCGACGCTGCTCGGCGGCAGATCCAGCGCCGCCGCATCGCCGT
>JBFINI010000069.1:0-11145 GCA_041611275.1 Burkholderiaceae bacterium | reverse complement strand
GGCCAGCCGGGTCGCAATTTTGTCGAACGCGTCGATGGAAAGATCGAGCCACTGCGCCACATCGGCAGTGTCGAGGTGCAGCCCGGCGATGTATTCGTTATCGAAACCCCAGGCGGCGGCGGTTACGGAGCTCCGCCGTAAGGCTGATCGAGCGGCGCGCCAATCGACCCAAAACCGCCGCTGCAGGCCGCCAATTCACAGCTAAGGCTGCGACGGCGGCTGCCGATAATCGAGTGCAGAAGCCCGCTTGCCGTGAGCGGTCCGATGGGCCTGGCCAAATGAATGCTCCTGAAAGACTTCCCGTCGGGATCGGTCGCGCGCTCGGCGCCGTGGCGCTCTGCTATGCGCCGCTGATTGACAAGCACCGCAAGGCGATCGGCAATCGACTGACGCTGCTGTCAGTCGACTCGCAGAACAAGGCCGATCTGGGGACATTGCTGGCCGATCTGAACCAGGTCTGGCCGGCGCAGGGCCCGCCGACCCTGATCGCGCCGCTGGACACCGCGATCGAGGACTCGGTCAACGGTTGGCAGCCGCCGAGCAATGCGGTTCTGGAAATCCCGGGAATCCAACTGAGCGATCCGGTGCTGCAGGCGGCCGTGCAGATCCTGTTTCGCCACGGCAAGAAGCTGGCGCTGCGTGGCAGGACCGATGCGCCGCTGCCGCCAGCGCTGCTGTCCTGCTTTGAATACGCAATCATCCACATCAGCGAAGATCGCCGCGTGACGCCGGATGGGCGGGCGACCGCGGCGCCGACAGGGGTGCGCCGCCGGATGCCGTTCATCATGACCGGCGTGCGCAGCGTTGCCGAGGTCGACAGGGCATTCTCGCGCGGAGCCACGGCCACGGTCGGCTGGCCGCTGGATGACGCGCTGCATCGGTCGGCCCGACCGCTGCAGGCCGGTCAGGCAACGGTGCTCGAATTACTGCGCCTGGTGCGCGACGACGCGCCGGTGGCCAAGATCGACCAGGTGCTCAAGCGCGATCCGGCAATCGCTTTCAAGCTGCTGCGGCTGGTCAATTCGGCGGCCTTCGGGCTGACCGTGCAGATCACCAGCTTCCAGCATGCCGTGATGATGCTTGGCTACAAGAAAATGACACGCTGGCTGTCGCTGCTGCTGGCCACCGCGTCGAAGGAAGCCAATACGTTCCCGTTGATGCACGCGTCGATCCGGCGCGGCCTGTTCCTGGAGGCGCTCGGCGCCAGCGGTGATCCCGATCGCAGCGACGAGCTTTTTATCACCGGCGCGTTCTCGCTGCTCGACCGCATCACCGGGGCGACTTTCGAGCAGTTGTTCGAACTGATCGCGTTGTCCGACGATGTCGTCGAAGCAATTCGCAACCGCCAGGGTCCGCACGCCTGCTATTTGTCATTGGTCGAATCAATCGAACGGGCCGATCCGGTGGCCGTGCTGGAAAAGCTCGACGAGCTGGCGGTTCCAGTGGCCGAATGCAACGTGGCGTTGCTCGAGGCCCTGGGCACCGCCGACCTGCTCGACGCTGATCTGTAAGCACGGCAGGCGGCGCGGCTATACTGCGCGCCGCGCGTCGGCATCAGTGCTTTCGCAAGGGACGCGCGCCCGCGCATGTCCTCCAACGACCAATTCCTCGCGCTCGACGGTCCGGGCGCGCTGTCGGCTTTCCGGCAGCGTGGCCTGCTGGCGCGCATTCAGGCGATCGAACCTTCTGCCGTGCAGTTGCACGCGCAGCATGCTCATTTCGTCCACACCGCCGGCGCGCTCGACGAGCATCAGCACGCGCGCCTGACCGCGTTGCTCGACTACGGTGAGCCGGCCGAGAAACTCGGCGGCAGGCCGGCGCAGCAATGGCTGGTCGTCCCGCGCCTGGGCACGATTTCGCCGTGGGCCAGCAAAGCCACCGATATCGCGCGTAACTGCGCGCTCGACCGCGTGCTGCGCATTGAACGCGGCACGCGCTACAGCCTGGTGCTGAAAGCCGGATTCCTGGGTGGCCGCAAGCTCGATTCGAGCGCGATCGCGCGGATTGCCGCGCTGCTGCACGACCGGATGACCGAAAGCGTGCTCGCGATCGACGCCGATATCGCCGGGCTGTTTCGCGAACTGCCCGGCAAGCCAATGGCGCACGTTCCCGTGGCCGCGGAAGGCCGGGCGGCGCTCGCCGGCGCCAACGTTGACATGGGCCTGGCATTGTCCGATGACGAGATCGACTACCTGCTCGACGCATATCGCTCGATGCGGCGCGACCCGACCGACGTCGAACTGATGATGTTCGCGCAGGCCAATTCCGAACACTGCCGGCACAAGATCTTCAATGCGCGCTGGACCATCGACGGCCAACGGCAGCCGGTCAGCCTGTTCGGCATGATCCGCGCGACGCACGAAGCCGCTCCGCAGGGGACCGTCGTCGCCTACAGCGACAACGCGGCAGTGCTTGAAGGCGCCATGGCGCGCCGCTTTTGTCCACGCAGCGCCTACAGGGATACGCAAGGCGCCGGCGCGATCGGCGCCGAGTTCGGCGCGCGCGATGAGCTGACGCACACGGTGTTCAAGGTGGAGACTCACAACCATCCGACGGCGATCTCGCCGTTTGCGGGCGCCGCCACCGGTGCCGGCGGCGAGATCCGCGACGAAGGCGCGACCGGTCGCGGCGCCAAGCCGAAAGCGGGCCTGTGCGGTTTTTCAGTCTCGAATCTGCGTCTGCCCGGCTGGACCATGCCGTGGGAAAACGACAGCGATGTGGCGACCGGCCTGCGCAGCGAGCGCGATTACGGTTTCCCGTCGCGGATCAGCACCGCGCTGGCGATCATGCTCGACGGGCCGATCGGTGCGGCGGCCTTCAACAATGAATTCGGCCGGCCGAATCTGGTCGGCTATTTCCGCACCTTTGAGGCCAACGTCGGCGGCAGCCGCTACGGTTATCACAAGCCGATCATGATCGCCGGCGGTATCGGCAACATCCGCGACGATCAGACGCAAAAACTGGATCTGCCGCCGGGCACACTGCTGATCCAGCTCGGCGGTCCGGGCATGCGCATCGGCCTGGGCGGCGGCGCCGCCTCGAGCATGGGCGCCGGTGCCAACACCGAGCAGCTCGATTTCGATTCGGTCCAACGCGGCAACGCCGAGATGCAGCGGCGAGCGCAGGAGGTCATCGACCACTGCTGGATGCTGGGCACCGGTAATCCGATCCTGTCGATCCACGATGTTGGTGCCGGCGGCCTGTCCAACGCGATGCCCGAGCTGGCCGACAGCGCGACGCGCGGCGCGCTTTTTGAACTGCCGCTGGTGCCGGTCGAGGAAAGCGGCATGAGCCCGCTGGAGATCTGGTGTAACGAGTCTCAGGAGCGTTATGCGCTGGCGCTGGCGCCGGAAACTCTGCCGGTTTTTGACTGGCTGTGCAGGCGCGAGCGTGCACCGTACGCGGTGGTCGGCCGCATCAGCGGCGATCGCCAACTGATCGTCCAGACGCGCGACGATCACGCGGTCGACATGCCGATGGAGGTACTGCTCGGCAAGCCGCCGAAGATGCACCGCGACGTGACGCGTGTGCCGTTGCCGCTGGCGCCGGTGGAGACCGCGGGTCTCGACTTGCGCCAGGTGGCGATCGACGTGCTGCGTCATCCAACCGTGGCCAGCAAGAGCTTCCTGATCACCATCGGCGACCGCAGCGTTGGCGGGCTGAACAGCCGCGATCCGATGGTCGGGCCGTGGCAGGTGCCGGTCGCCGACTGCGCCGTCACGCTACTCGATTTCGAAGGCTATGCCGGCGAAGCGATGGCGATGGGCGAGCGCACGCCGGTGGCAGTGATCGATGCGGCGGCCGCCTCGCGACTGGCGATCGGCGAGGCGCTGACCAATCTGGCCGCCGCCGACATCGAGTTGGCGCGCGTGAAACTGTCGGCCAACTGGATGGCCGCCTGCGGCATGGCAGGCGAGGATGCACGGCTGTTCGACGCGGTGAGCGCGGCGAGCGAGTTCTGCCGGCAACTCGGCATCAGCATTCCGGTCGGCAAGGATTCGTTGTCGATGCGCACAAACTGGCGCGACGGCGACGAGGAAAAGCGTGTGGCCGCACCGGTTTCGCTGATCGTCAGCAGCGCGGCGGCGGTTGGCGACGTGCGCCGGAGCCTGACCCCACAACTGCGAACGGACCTGGGCGAAACGCTGCTGCTGCTTCTTGATCTCGGCAATGGCCGGCAGCGGCTCGGCGGCTCGATCTTCGCCCAGGTCACTCAGCGTCTCGGCAATGAGGCACCGGATGCCGAACAGCCCGCTCAACTCGCCGCGGCGATTCGCGCCTTGCGCCGCCTGGCGGCGGACGGCAGGGTGCTTGCCTATCACGACCGCTCCGACGGCGGGTTGTTCGCCTCGGTGTGCGAGATGGCCTTTGCCGGCCATTGCGGTGTTGCGCTGAATATCGACGTGCTGGCGATGGATCCGGTGGCCAGCGACTGGGGCGATTTCAAGATCCGCCCCGAGCAGGTGTCGGTGCGGCGCGAGGAGCAGACGCTGCGCGCGCTGTTCAACGAGGAACTGGGGTTGCTGATCCAGATTCGTGCGGCCGATCAGAGCGCTGTGATGGAGGCGCTGCGCGCTGTCGGGCTCGGCGCAATGGCGCACGTGATCGGCAAGCCCGACGCGGCAGGGCAGGGGCGCGACGTCATCGAGATCTGGCGCGACGCAAAGTCGATCTTCGCGATGCCGCGCAGCGAATTGCAGAAGATCTGGAGTGAGGTCTCGTGGCGCATCGCCCGGCTGCGCGACAACCCGGAATGCGCCGACGCCGAATTCGCCCGCGCCACCGACACGGAAGATCGCGGTCTGTCGATGCAACTGACTTTCGATGCAGCCGAGGACATCGCCGCCCCGTGGATCGCCAGTGGACACCGGCCACGCATCGCCGTGCTGCGCGAGCAGGGCGTGAACAGCCATTACGAGATGGCTTCGGCGTTCGATCGCGCCGGCTTTACCACAGTCGACGTGCATATGACCGACCTGATCGCCGGCCGCACGCGCTTGTCGGACTTCAAGGGCTTCGCTGCCTGTGGCGGCTTTTCCTACGGCGACGTGCTCGGCGGCGGCGGCGGCTGGGCCAAGACGATTCTGTACAACCCAAGACTCGCCGAGCAGTTCGCGCTCTTCTTCCTACGCAACGACTCGTTCGCGCTCGGCGTGTGCAACGGTTGCCAGATGATGAGCCAGCTGGCGATGATGATCCCCGGCGCACAGCACTGGCCACGCTTCACGCGTAACCGGTCCGAGCAGTTCGAAGGTCGGCTGGTGCAGGTCGAAGTGCTCGGCTCGCCGTCATTGTTTTTCACCGGCATGGCCGGCAGCCGCATGCCAATTGCCAATGCGCACGGCGAGGGTCTCGCCTCGTTTGCACAACCAGACAGCCGCGCGCAAGCCGAGCGTGCAAAGCTGATTGCCGTGCGATACGTCGATTCGGCGGGGCGCGCAACCGAGCGTTATCCGGACAACCCGAATGGTTCGCCGGATGGCATCACCGGGCTGACCACGCCCGACGGGCGTTTCACGATCATGATGCCGCACCCGGAGCGGGTGCGGCGAACGGTGCAGATGTCTTGGCAGCCGCCGGGACTCGCTGAGGATTCGCCGTGGATGCGGATGTTCCGCAACGCCCGGCGCTGGCTCGGTTAGGCGACAGCCGCAAATGAAAAGGGCGCCGCAGCGCCCTCTTCATTTGCAGCCGGACTTGTTCTACTTGACGGTCGCTTTCTTGCGCAGTTCCTCGGCAAAAGCGGCGACTCGCTGCTGCTGGAGCGCCTCGCGGATCTGCGGTGCCACCTGCTCGAGCGGCGGGAACTGCGCATCGCGCACGTCTTCGAGACGAATCACGTGCCAGCCGAACTGCGTCTGCACCGGCGCCTCGGTGAGCTTGCCTTTCTCGAGCTTGACCAGCGCATCCGAGAAAGGCTTGACGTACGAGCCGGCGCCGGCCCAGTCAAGCTCGCCGCCGCGCTGCGCGGAACCGGGGTCTTTCGACTTCTTGGCCAGTTCCTCGAACTTCGAGCCTTTCTTCAATTGCTCGATCATCCCCTTCGCTTCGGCCTCGGATTCGACCAGGATGTGCCGCGCGAGGTATTCCTTGCCGCCGGTGGAGGCGTTCTGCTCGTCATAGGCAGCCTTGATCTGGGCGTCGGTAATCGGATTCTTCGTCAGCTCGTCGCGCATCAGCGCCTGAATGAGCGTGTTCTGCCGTTGCAGGTCGAGCTGGAACTTCACTTCCGGCTTGTCGGCAAGGGCGCGGCGCTGGATTTCCTGCATGAAGATCTCGCGCTGGATCAGCTGGTCCTTGATCTGCTGGCGCAGCTGCGGCGAGTCTTTCTGACCTTGCTTGACGAGCTGGTCGACCCAGGCGTCCTCGCGGGCCTTGGGTACAGGTTTGTTGTTGACCACGGCGATGTTCTGCGCGAACACGGCCGTGCTCACGACAAGGGCTGCCGAAAAGGCGATAACTCGCAACATAGCTTCACTTTCCTGAAGGGAGAGGGGCGACACCCGCTTCGCCGGGCGTCTGAAGGACCATCGACAACGCGTGCACGTCGCGTTGCATCATTTCACCCAACGAATCATACACAAGGCGATGTCGGGCGAGCCGCGGCAGGCCCTCGAACCGATGGCTGACCAGATGCAGGCGATAGTGCCCGCCGCCGCTGGCCGCGCCAGGGTGGCCAGCGTGCTTTTCGCTGTCGTCGTCGATGGCGAGCGCCTGCGGCTGCAGCGCCTGCAGCCGCTCACGCAAGCGCGCCACGGTTTCTTCAGGCATCGGGCGCTTCCTTAATGTGCTGCGACAGCCAGATGCCGATGCCGATGACGAAAATCACTGTCATGCCCATCAACCCGAACAGCTTGAAGTTGACCCAGGCGTCCGTGGAAAAACGGTAGGCGACAAAGAGGTTGGCGGCGGCCAGCAGCGCGAAGAAGCCGCTCCAGATCCACAGCAGCCGCTCCCAGACCGGTGCCGGAAGTTCGATCTGGCTTCCCAGCACGCTGCGCACGAAATTACGCTGCCAGAAGAGCCGCCCGGCGGCCAACGCCCCGGCGAACAGAAGATAAAGAATCGACGGCTTCCACTTGATGAAGGTCTCGTCGTTCAGCCAGATCGTCGCGCCGCCGAACAGCACGATCACCGCCACCGACACCCACAGCATCGGTTCGACCCGCCGGCCTCGCGCCAGCAGCCAACCGACCTGGGCGACGGAGGCGGCAATTGCCACCGCTGTGGCGAGCAGAATCGGTGCCTGTGCCTCCGACACCGACCCGCTTGCGATGAGCCACCCGAGCCAGCTCTCGGCCAACGCCCCGGCGTCCTGCGGATACGACGAGCCAAGCTTGAAGGCGACGAAGAACAGGATGACTGGAAACAGGTCGAAGAGCAGCTTCATGATTGACTTCCGTGACCGTTCGGTCCGGCCATCCACGTTGCGCTTTCGCGCTTGATCGAGCGCTTCATGGTTCCTCAGGACGAGCACGACAAGGCGATGCCACTGGCCCAATCGGGCGGTGCCTTGGCGTAGTCGTCGTATTCGGGCTGTTCGTCGTAGGGGCGAACCAACACGTGCAGCAGGCGTTCGACCTCGGCAAAGTCGCGCGGTTCGCCCCCGTCGCCGCGTGCCTTGGCAATGGCGACCTCGGCCAAATGGTTGCGCAAGACGTACTTGGGGTTGACGCGGTTCATCCGCGCCGCGCGCTTGGCGTCGTCACTGGCTTCCCGCTGCAGCCGGGCGCGGTAGTCGGCGGCCCAGGCATCGAAGCCGGCCCGATCGGCGAACAGATCGCGAACGGACGCATCGACATCACCCTCATTAGTCGAGACGCGAGCCAGATTGCGCCAAAAGAGCGTCCAGTCGGTGCGATTGGCGTCAAGCAGCGCGAGGATCCGCGCGATCAGCGTGTTGTCCTCATCGTCGATCGTTGCCAGTCCCAGCTTGCTGCGCATGATGTCGGCGATCGACGAGGCGTACTCGTCCTTGAAGACTTCGATCGCCGCCTGCGTATCCTCGACGTCAGCGGTCAGCGGAACCAGCGCCTGGCCCAGGCAGTACAGGTTCCAGTGAGCCACCGCGGGCTGCTGGTTGTAGGCGTAACGGCCGTGCTCGTCGGAGTGGTTGCAGATATGTCCGGCCGCGAAAGCATCGATGAATCCGAACGGTCCGTAGTCGATGGTCTGGCCGAGGATGGACATGTTGTCGGAGTTCATCACCCCGTGACAGAAACCCACCGCCTGCCACTGCGCGATCAGGCGCGCGGTACGGCGCGCCACTTCGCGCAGTAGCATCAGGTACGGGGCGGGACCCGCACCCGCATCACGGCATCGGGGAAAGAACGTGTCGATGACGTAATCGGCCAGCTGCCGCAACGCCTCGTGCTGCTGGCGCCAGTAGAAGAACTCGAACGAGCCGAAGCGAACGAAGCTCGGCGCCATGCGCGTCACAACTGCCGCCGTTTCCACCGTCTCGCGGAACACGGGCAGATCAGCGCCCATGATCGACAGCGCTCGAGTGGTCGGGATGCCGAGCGCATGCATCGCCTCGGAGCAGAGGAATTCGCGGATCGACGAGCGCAGCACCGCGCGGCCATCGCCCATCCTTGAGTACGGCGTCTTGCCCGAACCTTTCAGCTGCAGTTCCCACACCGCGTCGTCGGTGCCGCGTACACCGCCGAGCAGCAGTGCGCGCCCATCGCCGAGTTGCGGCACATAAACGCCGAACTGATGCCCGGCATACACCGCGGCCAGCGGATCGCTGCCCGCCACGACGCTGCAGCCGGCCAGCGGCGCGACCGCTTCAGGCCGGCGCAGCACCTGCGCATCAACGCCGATCAGCGCCGCGGCCTGCGACGAGGCAGCGACAAGATAGGGCGCTGGCAGCGGTGTCGGCGCTAGTCGCGTGTAAAAAGACGCAGGCAGGCGGCCAAAGCCGTTGTCCCAGTGCAGCTTGGCCAGCGGCGAGTTGGTCTGCAGCGGTGGCTCGATTCTTTCAGGCGCGTTCAACAAGAGCTCCGTCGAAGGGCGAAATTCTACCGGCCGCTTGTAAACTCATTTCCAACAAGACCCTCCGGGAGACTCCAATGTTGCACGGCCTGATGATGGAGGTGCCGCTGCTGATCAGCGCATTGATCGGGCACGCGGATCGACACCACGGCGACGTCGAGATCGTCTCGCGTCGGGTCGAAGGCGACATTCACCGCTACACCTACCGCCGGCTGCATGCGCGGGCGCGGCAGATGGCCAACGCGCTGGCGGCGCTCGATGTCAAGCAGTCTGACCGCGTCGCCACGCTGGCCTGGAACGGCTACCGGCACATGGAGCTGTACTTCGCGGTGTCCGGCTCCGGCAGCGTTCTGCACACGATCAACCCGCGCCTGCACCCGGAGCAGATCGCTTGGATCGTCAACCATGCCGAAGACAAGCTGCTGTTCTTCGACCTGACGTTCCTGCCGGTCATCGAGGCGATCGCGCCGCACTGCCGGACCGTGCGCAAGTTTGTGGCGATGATCGATCGCGACCGCATGCCGGCGCAATGCAAGGTCGAGCTGCTGTGTTACGAGGACCTGATCGACACGCATTCGGACCGCTTTTTCTGGCCACAGCTCGACGAGCGGCTGGCCTCGTCGCTGTGCTACACGTCGGGCACGACCGGCAATCCGAAGGGCGTGCTGTACAGCCACCGCTCAACCGTGCTGCATGCCTATGCGGAAGTCGCGCCCGATGCGCTGAATCTGTCGACCAACGACACCGTGCTGCCAGTGGTGCCGATGTTCCATGTCAATGCCTGGGGCCTGCCCTACGCTTCGCCGATGGCCGGCGCCAAGATGGTGATGCCGGGGCCCAATCTCGACGGCAAATCGCTGTACGAACTGTTCGAAGCTGAGAGGGTGACGGTGTCGGCCGGCGTGCCGACCGTCTGGCAAGGCCTGCTGGCGCACACGGAGGCCAACGGTCTGAAGTTCTCGACGATGAAGCGCACGGTGATCGGCGGCTCGGCCTGTCCGCCGGCGATGACAAAGACCTTCGAGGAGAAATACGGCGTCCACGTGCTGCACGCCTGGGGCATGACCGAGATGAGCCCATTGGGCACCGTCTGTTCGTTCAAGCCCAAGCACACGGCGATGAGCGAGGAGGCCAGGCGCGCGCTGCAGGCCAAACAGGGGCGGGTGCTCTTCGGCGTCGACATGAAGATCGTCGGTGAGGATGGCGGCGAATTGCCTTGGGACGGCAAGGCTTTCGGCAGCCTGCTGGTGCGCGGACCGTGGGTGCTGCGCGAGTACTTCAAAGGCGAGGGCGGCAATCCGCTGCAGACCGGCGAAGGAGGCGAGGGCTGGTTTCCGACCGGCGACGTGGTCACCATCGACGCCGACGGCTACATGCACATCACCGACCGCACCAAGGACGTGATCAAGTCGGGCGGCGAATGGATCAGCTCGATCGAGATCGAGAACATCGCGGTGTCGCACCCAGCGGTGGCAATGGCCGCCTGCATCGCGGTGGTGCACCCGAAGTGGGACGAACGACCGCTGCTGGTGGTGGTCAAGAAGGCGGGCGCCGAGGTTACCCGCGAGCAGCTGCTGGCCTTCTATGACAACAAGGTTGCCAAATGGCAGGTGCCCGACGATGTGGCATTCGTCGAGTCAATCCCGCTCGGGGCGACCGGCAAGATGCTCAAGAACAAGTTGCGCGAGCAGTTCAAGGACTACCGGCTGCCGGCCTGATCGCGTAGACCCTGCTTGCGCCGCAGGGGGCTTTCGGTATTCTGCGCACAAAGTCGAACGAACCAACCAGGAGACAACCGATGTTCCGTGCTGTCCTGAAAGCAGTATTGCTTGCCGTGCTGGGCGCCGCGTGGGTCGGTACCGTGACCGCGCAGACCAAGGGCGCAGCTGCCAAGAAGGCAGGGCCGGCGGCGCAGACGGTAAAGCTGGCCTACCTCGAAGGCCTGTCCGGACCGTTCGCCGCGGTCGGCCAGAACATCCTGAAGCACTTCCAGTTGGTCGCCGAGATGGCGAACAGCAAACAGCTGGCCGGCCCCGGCATCACGTTCGAAATCGTTCCATTCGACAGCAAGGGCTCGCCGCAGGAAGCGCTGACGCTGCTGCGGGCGATCGCCGACCAGGGAATCCGCTACGTTGCGCAGGGGCAGGG
>JBFINI010000068.1:0-11372 GCA_041611275.1 Burkholderiaceae bacterium | reverse complement strand
CTGGAGGCCGCAATGATGATGATCAACAAGCCGGCAACGAGACCGGCCGCGGTGGCCGGGATGTTCTATCCGGCCGCTGCAGCGGAATTGCGCCGGCAGGTCGAGCAAATGCTCGCCGACGCTGCGGCAACCCGAAAAAACCGCCAGCCGAAGGCGCTGATCGCGCCGCACGCCGGTTATGTTTATTCGGGACCGATCGCCGCCAGCGCCTATGCGCAGCTGTTGCCCGGCGCTGCCCGGATCCGCCGCGTCGTACTGCTCGGTCCGGCCCACCGCGTCCGAGTGCGCGGGCTGGCGCTGCCAGGGGTGCCCCGCTTCGCCACGCCGCTGGGCGAGGTGGCGGTGGACGAAACGTCCGTCGCCGCGCTGCGCAAGCTGCCACAGGTGATCGAGCTTGCGCAGGCGCATGCGGCCGAGCATTCGCTCGAGGTGCATCTGCCGTTCCTGCAGCACGTGCTCGGCGAGTTCACGCTGGTGCCGCTGGTCGTGGGCGACGCGTCCACCGACCAGGTCGCCGAGGTGCTCGACACGCTCTGGGGCGGCGACGAGACGCTGATCGTCATCAGTTCCGACCTGTCGCACTATCAGCCGTACGACGCCGCGCAAAGCACCGATCAAGCCACCCTCGAACGCCTGTTGGCACTGCAGCCGACGCTCGATCATTGGCAGGCCTGTGGCGCCACAGCGATCAATGGGCTGCTGCAGGTCGCCCGGCGTCGCGGCCTGCGCGCCGAGCCGCTCGATCTGCGCAACTCCGGCGACACGGCCGGCGACCGCTATCGCGTCGTCGGCTACGCCGCAGTGGCGTTCTACGAATCGGACGCAATCGCCGAGGACAGCGACGACGAACAGGCTGTGCATTACGAGGCACGCGGACCGGTGCTGCTCGCGCATGCGCGCGCGGCAATCGCCGACGCCTTGCAGCTGCCAGCCGTGCCGGCACCGGAGCGCCCGTTTCTGCGGCACCCGGGGGCCAGCTTCGTCACGCTGCGCTGCCGGCAGCAACTGCGCGGCTGCATCGGTTCGCTGACTGCAAAGCGACCGCTGGGCATCGACGTTCGCGAGAACGCCGTTGCCGCCGCCTTCAGCGACCCGCGTTTCCAGCCGCTGACGACTCGCGAGTACGCAGAAGTCGACGTCGAGGTCTCGGTCCTGTCGGACGCCACGCCGATCACCGTCGGCAGCGAGACGGAGCTGCTGGCCGGCCTGCGCGCCGGTATCGACGGGCTGACGCTGCAGCTCGGTGAGCTGCGCTCCACCTTCCTGCCGCAGGTCTGGGAAGCCTTGCCCGAGGCGCGCGAGTTTGTCGCCGAGCTCAAGCACAAGGCCGGTCTGCCGCGGGATTTCTGGTCCTCCGAGCTGCGCCTGTCACGCTACACGGTCGACAAGTACACGGAGCGGCAGCCATGGCCGGCGTGATGAAACGAAGCGCGGCCCGCCGGTCGCCTGACGAACATTTTCCAGCGCGCTGGTGGCACGCGCTTGCCGATGGCCGCCTCCAGTGCGACCTGTGTCCGCGCGATTGCAAGCTGCACGACGGCCAGCGCGGCCTGTGCTTCGTGCGCAAGCGCGAGGGCGAGGCGATGGTGCTGACCACCTATGGTCGCTCCTCGGGATTCTGCGTCGATCCGATCGAGAAGAAACCGCTGAACCACTTCTATCCGGGCACCTCGGTGTTCAGCTTCGGAACCGCCGGCTGCAACCTCGCCTGCAAGTTCTGCCAGAACTGGGACATCTCGAAGTCGACCGAGATGGACCGGCTGATGGATGCGGCCGGCCCGGAAGCGATCGCCGAGGCGGCGCTGGCCAGCGGCTGCGGCTCGGTGGCCTTCACCTACAACGACCCGGTCATCTTTGCCGAGTACGCGATCGACACGGCCGATGCGTGCCGGGCGCGCGGCCTACGGACGGTGGCGGTGACCGCCGGTTACATCCACGCCGGGCCGCGCGCCGAGTTTTGCGCAAAGATCGATGCCGCCAACGTCGACCTGAAGGCGTTCACCGAGGAGTTCTACTTCAAGCTCACCGGCGCGCACCTGGCGCCAGTGCTCGACACGCTCAAGTACCTGGTGCACGAGACCGACGTGTGGACCGAGATCACCACGCTGCTGATCCCGACCAAGAACGATTCGGACACCGAGATCCGCGCACTGAGCCAGTGGGTCGCGCGCGAACTGCGGCCCGATGTGCCGCTTCACTTCACCGCCTTTCATCCCGACTACAAGCTCGACGACCTGCCGCATACGCCGCCGACAACGCTGGCGCGCGCGCGCCGCATTGCACTCGAGGAAGGCCTGCACTACGTCTACACCGGCAACGTGCATGACCGCGAAGGCGGCAGCACGTATTGCCCACGCTGCCACGCGCTGCTGATTGAGCGCGACTGGCATCGCATCCTGCAGTACGAACTGACCGACGATGGCCGCTGTCCGCATTGCACCGCCGCCATCGCCGGCCGCTTCGCGTCGTATCAAGGCAGCTTCGGCAACCGGCGATTCGCGGTGCGGATGGCGCGGAGCTGAAGGCGCAGGTAGCAACGATTGCGTCTCGACGGCTACGCTGTGCCCAACCGCAAATGACCCTGACTGCAGCCCTCCCGCGGGTCCGCCGCGGCGATCTGTGGCGTATTGAAAGCCGCGATCGGTTGCGCGTGGCCCGCTTCGAGGAGACGCGCCGCGTGGACCAGGTAACCGACCGGCGCATCATCTGTGCGATCGAGTCGACCGATCCGAGCGCGGCCAGTGGCCGTGCCGAGTACACGCGCGAGTGGAATCTGCTGTCGCGGCCCGGGCAGAGCGTGCCCGGCGATCCGCCGAACGAGGCCAATCGCTGGCGCTGGCGGCCGCACTATCCGCAGTTCAGCTTTCCGCTGGCTGCCGGCAAGCAGTGGCTGGGCACCGCCACCGTCGCGAACCGCGCGACCGCAACGCGCAATGTCCATCGCTATCGGGCCCGTGTGCTGACTGCCACCGAGGTCGCGGTGCCAGCCGGCCGCTTTGCCGTGCTGCCGGTGCGCTTTGAATCCGACGTGGCGAGCGATGACGGACAGGCGCAACTGGCCTGGCGCAATGTCGAAACACTCTTCTACGCGCCAAAGGCCAATTTCTTTGTCCGCTACGAGCAGAACATCACCGGCCCGGACGGCCAGCCCGCCCGCGACGTGCTCCTCGAACTGCTGCTCTACCAGCCGGCACGATGACGCCGCTGCACGCGCTGCGCGCGCCACCGGCTGTGGCCGGACGCGTCGAGGCGATCGTCGTGCGCGATTCACCGAGGCAGCCGGCGCGACGGATCGAGCGCACGCTGGCGCGCGCCGGCATTGGCCTGGCCGATGATCGGCTCGGTCAGCGCGGCCAGGCCGACCTGTCGACGCGGCAGGTAACACTGATCCAGCACGAGCACCTGCCGGTGATCGCGCAGCTGGCGCGCGTGCCATCGGTCGATCCGGTCGGCCTGCGCCGCAACCTGGTGATTTCCGGCATCAATCTGCTCGCGCTGAAGAACGTTCGGCTGCGTATCGGCGAAGCGCTGCTCGAACTGGTCGGACCTTGCCATCCATGCTCGCGCATGGAAGAAGCCATCGGTCGTGGCGGCTATGCGGCGATGCGCGGCCATGGCGGCATGACGGCACGAGTGCTCGAAGACGGTGCGATCGCCGTCGGCGACGCACTTGTCGCACAATCGGGTTGAGCCGAAGAAGACCGACGAAATCAGGAGAAACCGATGCTGCTGGGCTGCATTGCCGACGATCTCACCGGCGCCACCGACGTGGCAGTCACCTTCAGTCGCGAAGGCCTGTCAGTCATCCAGGTCAATGGCGTTCCCGACGCGACGCTGAAAGTTCCTGACGCCGACGCGATCGTCGTCGCGCTGAAATCGCGCACCATCGCCGCGCGCGAGGCGGTGGCGCAATCGCTGGCCGCACTCGACTGGCTGCGCCAGCGCGATGCGCGGCACGTCTACTTCAAGGTCTGCTCGACCTTCGACTCGACGCCGGCCGGCAACATCGGACCGGTCGCCGATGCGTTGTGCGAGGCGACCGGCGCACGGCTCAATGTGGTCACGCCCGCTTATCCGCGCAACGCGCGCACCGTCTACCAGGGGCATCTGTTCGTGGGCGACGCGTTGCTGTCGGACACCGGCATGCGCACGCATCCGCTGACGCCGATGACCGACAGCAACCTGGTGCGCGTGCTCGGCAACCAGACCCAGCAGCGCGTCGGCCTGCTGCCCAGCGCGGTGGTCGCAAAGGGCAAGGATGCAGTGAGCGAGACGCTCGCCGCGCTGGCCGGCGAAGGCTGCCGCCACGTGATCGCCGATGCGATCGACGACGCGCAACTGCAGGCGCTCGGTGCGGCCGTCACGGCGCAGATGCTCGCCACCGGCGGCGCCGGCCTTGCCGCCGGGTTGGCGGCTGCGCTGCGCGGCAAGGCGCCGACCTCGCGCGCGGCCACGCTCGACTGGCCGCGCGGCCCGGGCGTGATTCTCGCCGGCAGCTGTTCGACCGCCACGCTCGAGCAACTGGCCAGGGTCAAGGACGCGCTGCCGCAGCGGCAACTCGACCCGACCACGCTCGCGCGCGATGCCGGACAGACGAAAGCGACGATCGACTGGGCCAAGAAGCAGCTCGGCAACAAACCGGTGCTGATCTACGCCTCGGCGCCGCCGGAGCAGGTCGCCGCGGCGCAGGCTGCGCTCGGCCGCGAGCGCGCCGCGCAGCTCATCGAGGATGCGCTGCGCACCATCGCCACCGAGCTGGCCGCGGCCGGCGTGCATCGTTTCGTGGTTGCCGGCGGCGAAACTTCGGGTGCGGTGGTCGAGGCGCTCGGCGTGCGGGCGCTGGCCATCGGCCCGGAGATCGCGCCCGGGGTGCCGTGGACGCGTGCCGCCGACGGCAAGCCGTATGCGCTGGCGCTGAAATCCGGCAACTTCGGCGGCCCGGACTTCTTCAACCGCGCCTTCGAAGTCGCGCCATGACGAGCGAATCCGCGGCGCGCGAAGCGATCGTGCGCATCGCGCGCTCGATGTTCGAACGCGGGCTAACGCACGGCTCGACCGGCAATATCAGCACGCGCATCGACGATGGCTGGCTGATGACGCCGACCGGATCGAGCTTCGGTGATCTCGACCCGGCACGGCTGTCGAAGCTCGATGCCGCGGGCAAGCACATTGATGGCGAGGCGCCGACCAAGGAAGCCTTCCTGCACCGGGCGATGTACGAGGAGCAGGCTCGGTTTGCCGCGGTCGTCCACCTGCACTCGCTGCATTCGGTCGCGGTCAGCGTGCTGGCCGACGTGAACAGGGACGACGTGCTGCCGCCGCTGACCGCCTATTACGTGATGCGCGTCGGCCACTTGCCGCTGGTGCCGTACTTCGCACCGGGCGACGCGAAACTCGCTGAGGCCGTGCGCGGCTACGCTGGCCGACATCATGCGCTGCTGCTCGCCAATCACGGGCCGGTGGTCGCCGGCACCTCGTTGTCCGCTGCCGCCGATGCCGTCGAGGAGCTCGAAGCGACGGCGCATCTTTACCTGCTGCTGCGCCAGCAGCCGTGCCGCGGGCTGACCGAAGCGCAGGTTGCCGAGCTGCGCCAGCGCTTTCCCAGCTGAGCCGTCAGGACTCAAACGATGTACGTCGTCACCGTCGATTTCGATATCCATCCGCATCACTTCGCCGCCTTCTTGCCGCTGATGCGTGAGAACGCGCGCGCCTCGCTTGCCGATGAGCCGGGCTGCCGGCAGTTCGATGTCTGCGCCGATCCGGCGCGACCGAACGCCGTCTTCCTGTACGAGCGCTATGACGATCGCGCCGCCTTCGACGCCCATGTGCAAAGCAGCCATTTCAAGCGCTTCGACGCCGCAGTGCGTGACATGGTGGCCGCCAAGGTCGTGCGCACGATGCAGCAACTCGAACCGGCCTGAGCCCGCGCGCGACTACGCGGAGGTGCGCGGCTGGCGGCCGCTCACCGGATACTGCGGGTCCGTATAGCCGGGCGTCGAGGCATGCCCGGCGGGCACGAGCCCGCTGACAAATTCCTCGTCTTCGGCGGTAAACGGCGCATCGACGGCGTCAAGATACTGCTGCCACTGCTCCATCGTGCGCGGCCCAGCCACGAGGCCGTGCACCAGTCGATTGTTCCAGACCCAGGCCAGCGCCAACTGGCTCGTCGTCAGGCCACGGCGCTGCGCATGTTCGGTCATCCGTTGCGCCAGTTCCAGCGACTCGCGGCGGAACTCGGTCTGCAGGATCCGCTTGTCTCCGCGCGCGGCGCGCGCGCCTTCGGGCAGCGGCGCGTCGGGGCGGTACTTGCCGCTCAGTACGCCGCGCGCCAGCGGGCTGTAGACGACGGTGGCGAGTCCATAGTGGGCGCAGCAGGGCAACAGTTCGGTCTCGATCGCGCGCGTCATCGCGCTGTACGGCGGCTGGCAGACGATCGGCTGCGGAACGCCCATTGCCCGACAGGTTTCGGTAAGCCGCGCCACGCGCCAGGCACGGAAATTCGACACGCCGAAATAATGAATCCGGCCGCGCTCGATCAGCGCCGCCAGTGTGCTCACCGTTTCCTCGACCGGCGTGGTTTCGTCGTCGCGGTGCAGGTAGAGCACATCGATCCAGTCAGTCTGCAGCCGCTGCAGGCTGGCCTCGACTGCCTGCAGCAGGTGTCGGCGCGACAGGCCGCGGTCGTTGGGCTCACTGCCGGTCGGATTGGCGGCTTTGGTCGCCAGAATCCAGCGTTCCCGGTCGGCGGCGATCAGCCGGCCGACGATGCGTTCCGATTGGCCCCCAGCGTAGCTGTTGGCGGTATCGATCGCGTTCACACCTGCGGCACGCGCCGATTTGACGATGCGCGCGGCCTCGTCGGCATCGGTCTGGTCGCCGAACATCATTGTGCCGAGCCACAGGCGCGACACCTTCAGGCCACTGGCGCCCAGCGGCGGATACATCATCGGCATCGGCAGTCTTCCTTCTCGTGTTGAACGCTCGAGTGCGAGCCTAACTTATCGTCGCGCGCATCAGCGGCGGCCAGCGATGTTGACATCGCGCAGTACGGCCGATGCCGCATTACGTCGATGCAGACTTGTGTCGAGCGAAACCGATCACGCCGGTCTCGCGCAGGAACTGCGCGCACAGCGCCGTCAGCGGCGCGCCACCGCGCACACAATACGGGTGACCACCCGGGCCGCCGCTCCACTCGTGGCCAAGCCCGGTCACTTCGATACGGCGCAGGCGCAACGTGTCGCCACTACGGTAATCGGTCGTGGCCGCATCAGCGATAACCGTCGTCTCGCGGCGGACGATTTCAAGTCGCTCGCGCCGCAGCGATTCGAGCGCCTGCGCCTGCAGCTGTTCGGCGCACTTCGGGTGCACGACCGTGTCGGCAGCGCCGTGAATGATCGCCAACGGCGCGCAGGCTCGCTTGCGCAGGCCGATCGCAATCGACGGCGCGAGCAGCAATCCGCGCCGCATCACATCGCGCGGGTCCTGCATGTTGAAGGCTCCGAGCAGCGGTGGCGCGGCGACGACGATCACGGCGCGGAATCGATCGGGCAGGCTGAAGGCAGCCAGTGCGGCGAGCCCGCCCCCGGCCGAAAGACCGATCGCAGCCACGGTGTCGACGCGCACCTGCGCCGCGACGGCATCGAGCATCGCCGTGATCACGCGCAGTTCGCCTTCGCCGCGCTGGGCCTGCGGGATGAACCAGTTCCAGCAGCGATAGAGATTGGCCAGCCGCCGCTGCTGCGGGCACAGCAGACGCGCGCGCGATCGATCGGCGAGCCTGGTCAATCCGGCGGCATAGGCGAAACCCAGTGCCCGCTGCTTGCAGCCATGCAGCACAAGCAGCAGTGGCGCCGCCTCTTCATCGCGCAGCCCGGCTGGCGCGTACAGGCCATAGCGCCAGGACTGCACGCCGAAAGGGCCAACATGAAACTGCACGCCGGCGACCGTGACACGGCCGCGCCGCCAGCGGCCGCGCCAGAAGCCCAGCCGCACCCACAGCCAGGTGCGCAGGCGCAGCAGGCTGTTGACGAACCTGCGAAACATGCGGACAAGCTAGCACGCTGCCGCTGCAGTTACCCTGCCGGGCACAGTGCGTAACCGTGCGATCAACCGCCGCTGAGCGCCTGGACGATGATCACCTCGTCAGTGGGCGCAAGCCGGCGCGACAGGTCGAACACCTGATCGCCGCCGACGAAGAAGCGGATGTGCCGGCGCATCCGCGCCTGCTCGTCGATCATGCGAAAGCGAATTCCCGGATATTGCCGATCGAGATCGGCCAGTATCTCGGCCAGGGTGGCGCCGTTCGCCTCGGCCCAGGGCTGGTTCGTATACGAACGCAACGGGCTGGGAATCAGCACCTTCATTGGCGAGCGCTTTCCTCAGGCCAGCTCCGCCGCATCCACGGCGTAAATCTCCGGCAGATGGCGAGCGATGCAGGCCCACTTGCGGCCTTCGTCGCGACTCGCCCACAGCTCGCCACCGGTGGTGCCGAAATACAGGCCGACCGGATCAAACGCATCGGCGCTCATGGCCTGCCGCTTGACGGTGAGCCAGGCCTGGCTTTCCGGCAGGCCTTCATCGAGCCGTTGCCAGGTCTTGCCTGCGTTATGCGTTGCGTAAACGGCCGGCCTGCCGTCGGGACTGGTGCGCGGCCACACCGTCTGGCCGTCCATCGGGAACACCCAGGCGGTGTCGGCATCGCGCGGGTGAACGACCATCGGAAAACCGATGTCACCCACTTTCTTCGGCATGCGAACGCCGATGCGCACCCAGTGGTTCGACGGCCGGTCCAGGCGATAAATGCCGCAATGATTCTGCTGGTACAGGCGATCCGGATTGCTGGGGCACAGGCGGATGCAGTGGGGATCGTGCACGGTGGGATCGTCGCGAGGAAAACCCTCGACCACGTCGAGCCCGTCGATTAGCAGCCGGAAGCTCTTGCCACCGTCGACCGATTCGTGCACGCCGCCGCCGGACATGTCGAAGTACAGATGCTTGGGATCGCGCGGATCAACAATGATTGAATGCAGCTTCGGCCCGTCAGGCGTGCCGTCCTGCACGGTGCCGAACCACTTCAGGTACTGCGGATCGTCATTGATGGTGGAGAACGGCGCCCAGTTCACTCCGCCGTCGTCGGAGCGGAACAGTCCCTGCGGTGAGGTGCCGGCGTACCAGACATTCGGCTCGGCCGCGGTCGACGGTGTCAGCCAGAAAGTGTGATCGACGGCGCGGCCACCGCCCTCGGCGCGCTTGTCGAACGCCGGCGGCCTGGCCGCCTCCTTCCACGTGCGGCCGAGGTCGGTCGAACGGAAGACCGTCGGCCCGAGGTGCCCGGTCTTGGCCGCCGCCAGCAGGGTGCGCCCGTCGCGCGGATCGAGCATCAACTGATTGACGATGTGGCCGAGAAAATGCGGCCCGTCGATGCGCCAGCCTTTGCGCGCCGCGTCCCCGTGCAACAGCCACGCGCCTTTGCGCGTGGCGACCAGCAGCACCATCTTCCGGGCCACGCGGCTGCGAGGGGCTGCCTTGACGCGGATGCGGGCCGGCTTCTTCGCCGTCTTGCCGATTCGTTTCATCGCGGTCTCCTGGGCGGTCGTCGAGCCGCGCAAGAAGCGGGCTGCGACCGGCGGGCGGCTGCCATTGTGCTCCGGCAGGGCGGCCACTCAACCCCTGCCGACGCGTGTGTTCGGGATGCCGGGCAAACGCCCACCGCGCTCGCCGTCGAGTCTGTCCCGCGACTTGTCGTGCAACGAGGCGGCGACCCGAGATCCGCGCCTGCGTGGTCTGTCGACCGACGCCGTTGCGCTCAGACCGCTGTTACGGTCCGGTCAAGATAACTGCCAACCGCGTCGGTCGGTACCGGCGGGCTGAACAGGAAGCCTTGCATGATGTGGCAACCGAGACGGCGCAATTCGTTCATCTGTCGCACGTGTTCGACGCCTTCGGCCACCAGCCGCAGGCCCATTTTGCCGGCGATGCCCACCACCGCGGCAACAATCGACGTACTGGCGGCGGACTCGCCGACATCGTGCACGAAGCTGCGATCGACCTTCAGCGCCCGCACCGGCAAGCGATGCAGATAGCGCAACGACGAGTACTTGACGCCGAAATCGTCGATGGTCAGCGCGACGCCGTTGCGCGCAAGCTCGGTGACCTGTGCGATCGCCCGCTCGTCTTCTAGCTGCTCGTTCTCGGTGAGTTCGAGCTCCAGCGACGACGGCGGCAACTTGTACCGTTCGAGCGTCGAGGCGACCGTTCCGGCGAAGTCGTCGCGACAGAAATCGTGCGCCGACAGATTCACGGCGACGCGCAATTTCCGATAGCCGCGCGCGCGCCAGTGGCGCAGGCTATCGCAGGCGCAATCGAGCACGCGCACGCTGATGACGTGCGCCAGGCCGGCGCGTTCCGCCGCCGGCAGGAAGCTGGCCGGAGCCAGCAGGCCACGCGTCGGATGCCGCCAGCGCACCAGCGCTTCGAGGGTATCGACGCGGTCGGCCGCAAAGTTGTGGATCGGTTGGTAGTGCAGCTTGAATTCGCCGCGCAGCAGTCCATCGCGCACCTCCCGGCCCGTCGGTGCCTCAACCCGCTGATGGCCGGCCGATCCCGGCGGCGTCGACAGCAGCGATGCGCCTTCGGCGATGGAGACATCGAGTCCGCTTTGCTTCGCCCGGCGCAGTGCCGCGCGCGCGGCATTCAGTAACGCACGGACATCGCTGGCCTGTGTCGAGCACAGTGCCAGGCCGGCGCGCGCTGTCACAGTCCGCGGATCGCCCCCCAGGCGAACAGGCACTTGCAGGCCGGCCAGCACATCGCGTGCCGACGCAACTGCACTTGCCGAGTCGAAGACATCGAGCAGCAGCACGGCGAATTCGTCGCCGCCGAGACGGGTCAGCAGATCCTGCGCCCGCATTCGACCGGCTAGACGGCGGGCCACGGCCTGCAGGAAGCGGTCGCCGGTCGCAAAGCCGTAGGTGGCATTGATCGAGTGGAAGTCATCGATGTCGACGATCAGCAACGCCGTCGACAAGTACTCGTCCTTCGCCGCCTGCTGCAGCCGCTCGAAAAATTCGGCCGGCGGCACGAGATGCGGGTTGCGGGACGGTTCGGCGGCGGCCGCGTCGGCCAGCGCGCTGCACGGAGGCGGTGGATCGATCGGCGACAGTGTCGCGGTGCTGGGGAGGCGCTCGGTCAACGCGGCTGGTTGAGTCATCGCCCGACCAGACGCGGCTGGCTCATTGCGACAGTGCTGCCTCGGATGCCATCGCGCGAAGGTAACTTATCCGCCTCGTCTTGTAAACATTTGTTCATCATCGTCGCCAGCGCGTTGCCAACTGACGGCAAACTACTGCGGTCCGGACAGCTTCTCGCGCAGG
>JBFINI010000067.1:0-11765 GCA_041611275.1 Burkholderiaceae bacterium | reverse complement strand
TGCGCTGGGCATCGAGCAGGCCCACCTGCTCGGGGTATCGATGGGTGGCATGATCGCGCAGCTGGTCGCGGCGAAACACCCGCAGCGCGTGGCCAGCCTGGCCTCGGTGATGTCGTCGACCGGCAATCCGCGGCCAAGCGTGGCCTGGGGCAAGCCAAAGGCGCTGCGCGCAATCCTGTCGCGGCCGACCAACCCGCGCGACCTGCAAGCGGTGATCGATCGCCTCGAACACGTCTACGGCGTCATCGGCACACCGTCAGCTCGACAGGATCGGGCGGCACTACGTTCGCATCTGGAACGCATCGCCCGTCGCGGCCTCGATACGGCCGCGTCACGGCGGCAGCTGCTGGCCGTTCTGGCCACCGGCGATCGGCGCGCCTGGCTGCGCAGGATCGAGGCGCCGACGCTGGTTATTCACGGCCGGCTCGATCCGCTGGTTCCGCTGGCTGCCGGCGTCGAGACCGCGAAGTACATCGCCGGCGCCAGGCTCGTCGTCATCGATGAAATGGGGCACGATCTGCCTCCGCTGCTGCTGCCACGGCTCGCCGACGAGATCGCCGCGCACATGGGCGGTCGGGATGCGATGCGGCGCTGAATGTCGCGCCCAGGCTGCGCGCTAAGCGGCCTCGCGCAACTTGCGCTTCTTCAGCTTGGTGCGAATGCGGTCCTGTTTCAGCGACGACAGGTAATCGACGAACACCTTGCCCGTCAAATGATCCATCTCGTGCTGCACGCAGACCGCAAGCAGCCCTTCGCAGTCGATTTCGAAGACCTTGCCGTCCGGGTCCTGCGCGCGCACTCGCACGCGTGCGGACCGACGCACTTCGTCATAGACGCCCGGCACCGACAGGCAGCCTTCCTCGCATAGCACCGTTTCATCCGACGCCGAGAGGATCTGCGGATTGATGAACACACGCAGCTGATCTTTTGTCTCCGACACGTCGATGACGATCAACTGGATATGCTGGTCGACCTGCGTAGCGGCCAGGCCGATCCCCGGCGCCTCATACATCGTCTCGGCCATGTCGCTGACCAGCCGGCGCAGTTGCGCGTCGAACACAGTCACCGGACTGGCGGTCGTGCGCAGCCGCGGGTCGGGATATTCGAGAATGGTCAGTTTGGCCAAGATGTACTTTCGCTGAGAGTGGGTGGCGTCAGTGTGCCGATGCGCTCGCCTGGCGCAAGCGCGCGCCATGACCGATCGGCTTCGCCGCTTGGGGTTAATGGCTTCGGCTGACGGATATCCATTGCGATATCAAAGCGCTAGAGGCAGAATTTTAAGCACTCTGTCACGATCCGGCGCCGCGGTGGCCGCAATCGATCGATTTCATCGCCATTGTCTGATTGGCGTCGCCCCTGGGAGTTTCAATGTCCACGCTTGAGTGTCGAACCCGTAACCTTACGCACGGTGCCCGCAGGTTCGTTGTGTTGCTGGCCGCTGCAGCGGTTCCCGCGATCGCCGCGGCCCAGCCGGCCAGTGTTCGCTATCCGATCACCGAGGATCAACGGCGCACTGCAGATCAGGTCGCGCAGGCGGGCGTGCCACTGTCGGCGCTAGCAGCCAACGCTCCCGACACCTATACCGTCAAGTCGGGCGATACCTTGTGGGACATTTCCAGCATCTTCCTCACCAGCCCATGGCGCTGGCCCGAGCTGTGGGGCATGAACAAGACGCAGATCGCCAACCCCCACCTGATCTATCCGGGGCAGATGCTGCGACTGGTCAAAGGCGATGGCCGTGCCAGGCTGGAGCTGGCCGGCGCTGGTTCCAGCCAGGCGGGCGATGTTGTGCGGCTGTCGCCAGGCGTGCGCGATGTGACCGCCGACGGCGCCGCAATTTCGAGCATCCCCAACCGCGATATCGAGCCGTTCCTGTCGCGGCCGGCAGTGGTGTCGGTCGGCGAACTGGCCAAATACCCGCGTATCGTGGCTACGCAGGAGGGCCGGGTGTTTCTCGGCCGCGGTGACACCGCCTATGCGCGCGGCATCGCCGACGAGAAGATCGAGCGCTACAACGTCTTTCGCCCGGCCCGGCCGCTGTATGACCCGGACGATGAGGCGCGCAAGACGCCGATCGCCTACGAGGCGTTCTATCTCGGCACGGCGCAGATGGCCAAGGGCGGTGAAGTCGCCACGCTGCGCATCCGCGAAAGCACGCAGGAAATCGGCGTGGGTGATCGGCTGATCCCGATTGGCCGCCAGACGGTGATTTCGTACGTGCCGCGGCGGCCGGAAAAGGCGATCGACGGCCGTATCGTATCGATCTACAGCGGCCTGGTTCAGACCGGCACGCAAAGCGTCGTGACGCTGAACCGCGGCGCCCGGCATGGCCTGGAAGTCGGCCACGTGCTGGGGCTGCTGGAAACCGGCGCAACGATCCTCGACCGCACCAGCGAAAAGCGCGAATTTGTCAAACTGCCCGACGAGCGGATCGGTGAAATGTTCGTCTTCCGCGTCTTCGACGATATTGCCTATGCGCTGGTGATGCGGGTGACCAAGCCGGTACGCGTCGGCGACCGTTTCATTCAGCCTGACTGATCGGGACGAATTTGCAGTGTCCGGACGGCCGCCGTGGGCGGCCGTCTCGCTTTTTGACGCAAGCCCCAAAGAATTGGGCCGGAATATTCGTCTTCGCCGTCGCGCTCGCTGACGCTACGCTTGCGGCATGGATCTAGCCGAACGCGCCGGCTGGCTGCGCCTGACGCTGACCCCCGACATCGGCCCGCGCACCGCGCGCGAGCTGCTGGCCGCATTTGGCCTGCCGGAGGCGATATTTGCGTCCGGACGCAGCGCGCTGCTGCGGCAAGTACCAGAGCGTCTGGCTGCGGTGCTTGCGGCGCCAGCCAGTGCCGAGGTCGCCAGCGCGGTCAAGGCCGCCGAGCGCTGGCTCGCGCTGGATGCGGCGCATTCGCTGCTGACGCTGGCCGATGACGTCTACCCGCGGTCGCTGTTGACCACTGCCGATCCGCCGCCGGTACTGTTTGCAGTAGGTCGGTGCGAGCTCTTGCAGCGGCCGGCGCTGGCCATCGTCGGTAGCCGCAGTGCCACCCAGCAAGGCGCAGCCAATGCCGAGGCGTTCGCGCAGCACCTCGCGCATGCCGGGTTGACCATCATCAGCGGCCTGGCGCTGGGAATCGACGCGGCAGCACATCGCGGCGCGCTCAAAGCGCTGGCCGACGGCGCCGACGCGTCGACAATCGCCGTTCTGGGCACCGGTGTCGACGTCGTCTATCCGACCAGCAATCGCGCCCTTTTCGACGCCATTCGCAGCGGTGGCCTGCTGCTGTCGGAGTTTGCGCTTGGCACGCCGGGCATTGCGCACAACTTCCCGCGCCGCAATCGCATCATCAGCGGGCTGGCGCGCGGCGTGCTGGTGGTCGAGGCGGCGCTGCGCTCGGGCAGCCTGATCACCGCGCGGCTGGCGGCGGAATGCGGCCGAGAGGTGTTTGCGCTGCCCGGTTCGATCCATTCGCCGACGGCCAAGGGCTGCCATCGGCTGATCAAAGACGGGGCCAAGCTCGTCGAGTCGGCCCAGGACATTCTCGACGAGTTGCGCATCGACGCGCGCGCGCCGGAGGTTCGCAGCCCGCGGCCGGCGGCGCACGACGCATTGCTGGCGGCGCTGGGCTTCGACCCGGTCGACCTCGACACGCTCGCCGCGCGCACCGGGCGCGACGCCGGTAGCCTGACGGCCGAACTGCTCGAGCTCGAGCTGGCCCAAGATGTTGAGCGTCTGCCGGGTAACCGCTACCAGCGGTTGAGGTGACGCCCTGCGGCATGTTTGCCAGCGGCACGCCTTGGCGCTAAAGTGGCCCGCGATGTTCGATGTGCTCGTTTATCTCTACGAAAACTGCGCGGCCTTCCAGGCCTGTCGCGACGCCGACTCGATCACCGAGCAGCTGTCTGCGGCCGGGTTCGACGACGATGAGATCACCGATGCGATCGCCTGGCTGCGCGACCTCGATCAGGTCAACGCCGGCAACATTGCCCTGCGGCCACCTTCCATTGGCGCCTTTCGCGTCTATGTCGGGTTCGAGGTCAACCGGCTGACGCCGCCCGGCATCGCCTTTTTGACCTTCCTTGAATCCGAAGGGCAGCTCACACCGACGCAACGCGAGATCGTCATCGAGCGCGCATTGGCGGTGCGCGAGGCGCCGGTGGCGCTGGCCAAGCTGAAAGTCATCGTGTTGATGGTGCTATGGAGCCAGCAGGCCGACATCGACGTGCTGATGCTCGAGGAACTGCTCGACGACGGAGCGGACATCGACCGCCATTGAACGGGCGGTTCGGTCGCACTTGCGCGGCAACCCCGGTTCGTTGTTATCCTGAAAAAAGGAAAAGGCCGCCGCGCGCGGCTTTTGCGTCTGAAGTTCTTCCCATGAGCCCGCACGGCCGCCCGCCGGGCGAATCCCTTGAGCGAAGCGAGAGGTAGTTAATTGAGCAAGGCATTGATCATTGCCGAAAAGCCCTCGGTTGCGGCTGATATTGCCCGCGCGCTCGGCGGATTTACCAGGCAGCAGGACTTCTACGAGAGCGAGCGTTACGTGCTCAGCTCGGCGGTCGGCCATCTGCTGCAGTTGTCGAATCCGGCCGAAGTCGCACGCGGCAAGTGGAGCTTTGCCCACCTGCCGATGATTCCGCCGCGCTTCGACGTGGCGCCGATCGACAAGCGCGGCGAAGACCGGCTCAAGCTGCTGGCTCGGCTGATCAAACGCAAGGACGTCACCGAACTGGTCAATGCCTGCGACGCCGGCCGCGAAGGCGAACTGATCTTTCGTTACATCGTTCAGCATACGAAAGCCAAGCAGCCGGTGCGAAGGCTGTGGCTGCAGTCGATGACGCCGGCGGCGATCCGCGAGGCCTTTGGCGAACTGCGGCCCGACAAGGAGATGAAACGGCTCGAGGATGCAGCCCGTTGCCGCGCCGAGGCGGACTGGCTGGTCGGCATCAACGGCACGCGGGCGATGACCGCCTTCAACAGCAAGGACGGGGGTTTCTTCAAGACCACGGTGGGCCGCGTGCAGACGCCGACGCTGGCGATCGTGGTCGAGCGCGAGGAAAAGATCCTGCAGTTCGTGCCGCGCGACTACTGGGAGGTGCGCGCGAGCTTCGGCTGCAAGGCGGGCGAATACGAAGGCCGCTGGTTCGATCCCGATTTCCGAAAGCCGGAGGACGACGAGCACGCGCGCGCCGAGCGGATCTGGGACGAGGCGAAGGCCGAGGCGATCGTCGCCGCCTGCCGCGGCAAGACCGGCACGGTGAACGAGGAGGCCAAGCCGAGCACGCAGGCCGCGCCGTTACTGTTCGACCTGACCTCCTTGCAGCGCGAAGGCAATGCCCGCTTCGGCTTCTCGGCCAAGACCACGCTGTCGATCGCCCAGGCGCTGTATGAAAAGCACAAGGTCCTGACCTATCCGCGCACCGACTCGCGCGCGCTGCCCGAGGATTATCTGGGCGTGGTGAAGAAGACGGTCGATGCGCTGGCCGGCAACCGCGCTTTCGCGCCGTTCGCTAAACAGATCGCCAAGGGCGGCTGGGTCAAGCCGAACAAGCGCATCTTTGACAACAGCAAGATCTCGGACCACTTCGCGATCATCCCGACGCTCGAATCGCCGAAGCATTTGACCGAGGCCGAGCAGAAAATTTACGACGTGGTGGTCAAGCGCTTCCTGGCGATCTTCTTCCCGGCCGCCGAGTATCTGATCACCACGAGAATCACTGCCGTCGAGCAGCACCAGTTCAAGACCGAGGGCAAGGTGCTGGTCGAGCCGGGCTGGCTGGCGGTCTACGGCAAGGAGGCGATGGACGAACAGGGCGCGCTGGCGAAGGTCGACGCCGGCGAGCGCGTGCCCACCCGCGCGATCGAAGCGCAGGGCCTGCAGACGCGGCCGCCGCCACGCTACTCGGAGGCCACGCTGCTCACTGCGATGGAGGGCGCCGGCAAGCTGGTCGACGATGACGAACTGCGCGCGGCGATGGCCGGCAAGGGGCTCGGCACGCCGGCCACGCGCGCGGCGATCATCGAAGGCCTGATCGACGAGAACTACCTGGCGCGCGACGGCCGGGAAATGCACCCCACGGCCAAAGCGTTCCAGCTGCTGCGCGCCTTGCGCGGGTTCGGCGTCGATGCGCTCGATGTGCCGGAACTGACCGGCGAGTGGGAATACAAGCTGGCGCAGATGGAGCGCGGCAAGCTGGCGCGCGAGGCGTTCATGCGCGAGATCGAGCAGATGACGCGCGACACGGTCGAGCGCATCCGCAAGGGCGCGGAAAAAGGCGATGTGCCCGGCGACTACGTGACGCTGAAGACACGTTGTCCGCGCTGCGGCGGCGTGGTCAAGGAGAACTATCGTCGCTTCGCCTGCAGCAAGTGCGAGTTCTCGATCAGCAAGCATCCGGGCAGCCGCTTCTTCGAGGTCGCCGAGGTCGAGCAGTTGCTGCGTGAGAAGCAGATCGGCCCGCTGACCGGCTTCCGCAGCAAGATCGGCCGGCCGTTTGCGGCGGTGCTCAAACTCGTGCCACCCGAGTTCAAGCTGGAGTTCGATTTCGGCAATGCAACGGGCGCCGACGGTGACGAGTCCGAGCCGATCGATTTCTCCGGCCTCACGCCGGTCGGCAAGTGCCGCAAGTGCGGCGGCCGGGTGTTCGAGCAGCCGATGGCCTACGTCTGCGAGAACAGTGTCGGTGGCGAGCGCAGCTGCGACTTCCGCTCCGGCAAAGTGATCCTGCAGCAGCCGATTGAGCCGGAACAGATGAGAAAGCTGCTCGACGAGGGGCGCACCGACATTCTGCGCAGCTTCGTGTCCAACCGCACGCGGCGCAAGTTCGCCGCCTTTCTGGTGTGGAAAGCCGACGAAGGCAAGGTCGGTTTCGAGTTCGAGCCGCGCCCGGCCAAAGGCGCGGCCAAGAAATCAGCCGCAGCGCAAGCCAAAGCGAACGCCGAGCCGGCACCGAAGCGCGGGGCCGGCGCCAAGGTTGCGAAGAGCTTGAAGAGCGCTGCGGCGAAGTCGTCCAATGCGGCGAGTCGACGCCCAGCCGCGAAGTCCGGCAGCGCGACAGCGAAGTCGAACGCGGCTGCGCGAAAGTCGGCCAAGCGCTGATGGCCGCCGACCTGCGATTGGCGGCAGTCGAACGTTGGTGATGCTGGTGCGATGCAACGCTTGCTGATCGTAGCCGGAGCCGTCTTGCTTGCCGCAGGACTGCTGTGGCCATGGCTGTCGAAGCTGCCCTTCGGCCGCCTGCCGGGTGACCTGCGTTTCGAGCGCGACGGCTTGACGATCTTTCTGCCGCTGACCACAGGCATCCTCATCTCGCTGGTCGTTTCATTGATCCTGTGGTGGCTGAGGCGATGACGGCCGTTCGATGGCTGGATTCGCGGCGGGCCGGCGCGCTGCGAAAGGGGTGATGCAGATGCATTCTTCTGGCAATCCGCTGAAGCAGCGCCTGCTGGCCGGCGAGCGTCTGTTCGGTTGCTGGTTGTCGCTGGCCTCGATGATTGCGGCCGAAGCGCTGGCGCGCGCCGGCTTCGACTTCCTCGTCGTCGATGGCGAACACTCGCCTGCGGACACGATGGATACGCTGGCATTGCTGCAGGCGATCGGCTCCGGCGGCAGCCAGCCAATTGTGCGTATTAGCGACAGCCAGTCCTGGCTCGCCAAGCGGGCGCTCGATGCTGGCAGCCCGACGTTGCTGTTTCCGATGATCTCCAGCGCCGAGGAGGCGCGCTGTGCGGCGGCGGCGATGCGCTATCCGCAGCACGGCAATGGCGGCACGCGCGGCGTGGCCGGCGTCGTGCGGGCGGCACAGTTTGGCTTGCGTGCCGATTACGTGCAGACGGCCAACGACGAAGCCTGCACGATCGTGCAGATCGAGTCGGCGACCGCCGTGGCGGCCAGTGGCGAGATCGCAGCGGTCGACGGCGTCGATTGCCTGTTCGTCGGTCCGGCCGACCTCGCTGCCAGCTTGGGCCACTTGGGCGACAGTGCGCACGCCGACGTGCAACGGGCGATCGGCCAGGTGCTGGCCGCCGCGAAAGCGCACGGCAAGCGCGCCGGCATCTTCGCCGGCAACGTCGCGGAGGCGCGTGAATACGCGGCGCGTGGATTCACGCTGATCGCTCTCGCCGCGGATGTCATCTGGCTGCTGCAGGGCGCGCGTCAGGCGCTGGCCCAGGCGCGCGCCTAGCGCCAACCGGCTCCAGCCGCGCCAACTCCTGGATCAGACCAGGCTCTGCAATGCGTCGGCGCAGGCCAGGGCCTGCAGCAGCGAGGCGTTGATCGCTGCCGGATCATTTTCGGCAGTTCGTGGCGGTTCATTCTCCAGGGCCCGGCCCAGCGTCAGCAAGGCGCCAACCGGGCCGTCGCCGGTGGCGACCGCGCGAACGATCGACTCCGGCAGTGCGACTTCGCTGAACAGGCGCTCGGAACCGATGCCGGTAATCTGCGTCAGCAGCGAAAACGCGCCGGCGACGAAACAGTCGTCGCGCACGGCCAGATTGCGCCGGGCCTCGGCCAGGTTCTCCATGAAGAATCCGCGCGCCACGGCGACGTAGATCTCTGGCAGCGCCCGGCTGCCCTTCGAGGCAATGACCAGCAGCAGCACCAGCCACTTCAGCAGCCGCTTGTAGCCGAGCAGGGTGATGGCCTGGGTGACCGAGCCGATCGGATGGCCACGGCGGAAGGCCGGGCTATTGGCCAGTGTCAGCAACAGGTAGGTGAGCACCGGATCGGCCGCAAAAGCACGTTCGAGCGAGATGGCATCGGCCTCGGCCTGCAACAGGCGGATCAGTTCGAGCACCGCTTTCTGTACCGGCTGCAAGGTGCCCGGCGCCTCCGGCATCGGTTCGTCAAGCGGCCAGCCAACCATCGCATGGGCGCCGCTGTCGAACGCCGCCTTCACCGCGGCGCGCGATCCGGCGTTGGTGATCAGCACGCCGCTGCCCGCGGCGACCGCGGCGGCAGGCGACGCGGGCCGGATCACATACTGAAAAGACAGCGGCAGTTTCGCCGGCAGCGTCGGCGCCTGGGCATTGAGCACCAGCCGCACGCCGTGGCGCTGCAGTTCGACCGCCGCGCTGAGCTGCTGCTGGTCGGCGAATATCGACGCCGGCACCTCGAGCATCACGTTGCGCGGCGGAGTCCAGGCGGCAAGCGAAGGATCGAGCGCCAGATCGCGTGGCGCCAGCAGCACCAGTCCATGCGGAAACGACGATTCGCCGTCGGCGACGAAGCCGTCGAGCACACACGACAGGAGTTCGGCCGCGGTCGCGCCGGCTGCGGCTTTGTCAGCCTGGACCGTCAGCCGCATGCCAATCGGCCGCTTTTCGCGGCCGACCAGCAGTTGCCAGCGCAGATCGAGCGCGTGTAACCAGCTGGGCGCAGGAGCGGCGAAAGCGGCGGGAACAGCACTCATTGGGACCTTCAAACTGCCGGCAACCGAGGCGCGGGCTGCGCCACCTGCTTGCAGTTTCGGCAGGGGCAAATTGATCTTGACCGGCCGGACGGCTGGCCGGTCGGCTCGTCGGCGTGCCCCCCGACGGCCCCGACGCCGGTTCATCCGCGGGCGCAGCGGCGGCAGCCTGCCGGTGAGACAGGCGGAACGAGGCCCATGCGAGAATCGCCCGCCGAATTTCCGGTCGCTGCCGGAAAGTCGTTTCGCGGCCAAACTGCGACCGGCCTTCGGCCGCGCTCCTGGCTGCGCTGGAAATCCGCCGCCGCATGCCGCTCGTTGCCGCCACCATCGCGCTGTCCGCGTTCCTGCTTTTCCTGGTCCAGCCGATCATTGCCAAGCAGATCCTGCCGTGGTTCGGAGGCACCTCGGCCGTGTGGACCACCTGCATGGTGTTCTTTCAGGTCGTGCTGCTTGGCGGCTATGCCTATGCCCATGCACTGACCCGCTCCGCCAGTCCGCGCGGCCAGGCGCGCGTGCACATCACCCTGCTGGCGGCGAGCCTCCTGTTCCTGCCGATCGTTGCCCGCGAGGCGCTGAAACCCGGTGGCGAGGAAGACGCGGCGCTGGCCATCCTGTGGCTGCTGGTGGCGACGATCGGGCTGCCGTACTTCCTGCTGTCGTCCACCGGGCCATTGCTGCAACGCTGGAGCGCGCACCGCTTTCCGGAAAAGACCGTCTATCGACTGTTCGCGCTGTCGAACTTCGGCTCGCTGGTCGGTCTGCTGTCGTTTCCGTTCGCAATCGAGCCGTTTGCCTCGTCGCGCGTGCAGGCCTTGGTGTGGAGCGGGGCCTACGCGCTGTTCGTGCTCGCCTGCGGCGCCACGGCCTGGCAGGCTCAGCGCGTGCTGGCGCAGCGCGTCGGCGAACCGCTGCCGACAGAGGCGAATCCACTGCCTGCAGTTCCCGACGGCGAGCGCGCTCCGACGGCGGCAGACTACGGCCTGTGGCTGGCGCTGGCTGCGCTCGGCTCGGTGCTGCTGCTCGCCGCGACCTCGCACATCACGCAGAACATCGCCTCGGTGCCTTTCTTGTGGGTGCTGCCGCTGACGCTGTATCTGCTGACTTTCGTGCTCGCCTTCGAGGGTCGCGGCGGCCGTGGCTGGTACGAACGAAAATGGTGGCTGTTTCCGACGCTGGTGCTGGCCATCGCGATGAGCTGGGGCCTGTCTGCCAGTCGTGGCGTGCTCGACATCGGTGTGGCGGTGCCGCTGTATAGCGTCGGCCTGTTCTTTACCTGCATGTTCTGTCACGGTGAACTGGCGCACGCCAAGCCTTCACCGCGCTACCTGACGCACTTCTATCTGACGCTGTCGGCCGGCGGGGCGCTGGGCGGGCTGGCGGTCGGCCTGATCGCGCCCCGCGTCTTCCCTGCGTACTACGAATTGCCACTGGCGCTGTTTGCGCTGGCCGCGCTGGCCACTTGGCTGGCCCTCGGCAGCCGCACGCTGATCGGGCCGGCGCTGGTGGCCAGCCTCGCCACCGCCTACTCTGGCTGGCACTACGTCGATTTCGTCAAGGAAGACACGATCGTCATGCAGCGCAGCTTCTACGGCACGCTGCGTGTGCGTGAAACCGGCGGCGGCGACAAGCAGGTGCGCCGCTTGTTGCACGGCGTGATCCTGCATGGCGAGCAGTTCACCCGTGCCGCCGACCGGCTCGAGCCGGGCACTTACTACGCCCGCAGCTCGGGCATCGGGCTGGCGATCGCGGCCAAGCAGGCCGCCGGTCCCGTTCGGCTCGGTTTCGTCGGACTCGGCGTCGGCACGTTGTCCGCTTATGGGCGCGCTGGCGACCGGCTGCGCTTCTACGAGCTCGATCCGCACGTGCTGGCGGTGGCGCGCAGCCATTTTGCTTATCTCGGGACGACGCCGGCGAAGCTCGAATTCGAGATCGGCGATGCGCGGCTGTCGCTGGAGCGCGAGCTGCAGCGACAGGGGCCGCAGCGCTTCGACGTGCTGGCCATCGACGCCTTCTCGAGCGACTCGATTCCCGTGCATCTGATCACGCGCGAGGCGGTCGAACTGTATGCGCGGCACGTCGCCGCTGACGGCATCATCGCGATCCACATTTCCAACCGGTTTCTCGACCTCAAGCCGGTGCTGGGCAACATCGCGCAGGCCGCTGGGCTCGCCGCGCGGCTGATCAGCGACTCGCCGGACGACGACAGCGCGGCATCGAGCACCGACTGGGTACTGCTGGCGCGTGACGAACGCGTATTCGATGCGCCGCAATTCGCCGACAAGGCCGAAGCGCTTGCATCGGCACCGGCGTTCTCGCTGTGGACCGATCAGTTCAACAACCTGCTCGATGTGCTG
>JBFINI010000066.1:0-11798 GCA_041611275.1 Burkholderiaceae bacterium | reverse complement strand
AGCATCGGGCTGGTGGCCATCGGGCGACCGTTCGTTGCCGACCTGCGCCTCGCGCTATCGATCATCAGCGCGCCCGATGCCCGCGACCCGCGCTGGGTGCCGGCGCCGTTGCAGGGGCCGCCGGCCAAGGGGCGGATCCGCGTCGCCGTCGTCCGGGATCCCGCCGGCGGCGGCATCGATGCGCACGTTCGTGCCGGGATCGACCGCGCGGCGAAGATCCTGACCGATGCCGGCTACGAAGTGGTCGATGCGGAACCGCCGCAGATCAACGAGGTTGCCGCGACCTGGTTCGATGCGATGTGGGCCGACGTCGGCGCGCTGTGGCCGCACTTGGAAGCGGCCGCCGGACGCGACGAAGCGCAGTTCGTCAAGGCCTGCCTAACGCAGAAAATGTTCAAGCCCGTCGACCAGGCCACGCAGATGGCGACCTGGACCGCCATTCACGGACACGGCGCAGCCTGGTCACAGTTCCTGCAGGCGCATCCGGTGGTGCTTGCGCCGGTGTGCTGCGAGCGCGCGTGGCGCATCGACGAGGATGTCTCGCGCATCGCTGAAATCGGCAGGGAGATGCGCATGGTCGTCGCGGTCAACATCCTCGGCTTGCCCTCGTGCGCGGTGCCGGTCGGCAGCGATGACGGCCTGCCGCAAGGCGTGCAACTGATCGGCGCGCGCTTCCGCGAGGATCTGCTGCTCGATGCGGCACAAGCCATCGAGGACCGTGCAGCGGCGATCACGCCAATCGAGCCGAGGGCGGGCAAGGCTGCGTGAGCGGCTTGTGCCTGGGCCCGCGGCCCATTGGCCGAGTCGGGACGGCTACATCGGGTTGCAGGTCGGGGCCGGCCGGTTCGTCTCCGGCCGGCCGCGCTCCCACGGCGTGCAGGCCACGGAAGTCTCCAACGCGTCGCGCTCGACGATCCGACAGTGCGAGTGGCGACCGCTTGACGCCGGTCGACCGACGAATGATGAGCGAGTCCGTCTTTACGAAACAGAGAACGGTTTCGTAATCGCAGTCTCGGGCAGCCACGCCGAAATCATGCTCGCCCGCTCAGTTTCCTGATCGCGGTCACCGCGGCCAGCACCAGCGCGCCGGCGACGATGCCGACGATCGCGTCGGCCAGCACGGCGAGCAGCCAGCCGAGCGCGCCCGCGCCTTGGGCCATCGCCTTGATCGCATCAAACAGCGGCGGCACGCCGTGGCTGAGAATGCCACCGCCGACGAGGAACATCGCTGCAGTGCCGGCAATCGCCAGGCCCTTCATCAGGTAGGGCGCCGCGGCGAGGATTGCGCGGCCGAGCCCACGCTTGGCGCCGACGAGCGCGGTGTCGTCCGGTGCCTGATGCAGGTGCAGCCCGACATCGTCGAGCTTGACGATGCCGGCGACGAGCCCGTAAACGCCGACAGTCATGATGATCGCGATGCCGGCCAGCACCGCCAGCTGCTTCGGCATCGAGGCGGCAGCGACGGTGCCGAGCGTGATGACGATGATCTCTGCCGACAGGATGAAATCGGTCCGTATGGCGCCCTTGATCTTGCGCTTCTCCAGCGCCACCAGATTGACCTTCGGGTCGGCGACCGCCCGCACCAGTTGCGCATGCTGCAATTCGTCTTCGACACGGCTGTGCAGCAGGCGGTGGGCCAGCTTCTCGAAACCTTCGTAGCACAGGTATGCGCCGCCGGCCATCAGCAGTGGCGTAATCGCCCACGGCGCAAAGGCGCTGATGGCCAATGCCGCCGGAACCAGGATCACCTTGTTCAGCATTGACCCCTTGGCCACCGCCCAGACGACGGGAAGTTCGCGCGCCGCGGCCACACCACTGACCTGCTGCGCGTTCAGCGCCAGGTCGTCACCCAGCAGGCCAGAGGTCTTCTTGGCGGCGACTTTGGTCATGACCGCGACGTCGTCGAGAATCGTCGCAATGTCGTCGAGCAGGGCGAGCAGGCTGGCGCCGGCCATCTTGGGAGTTCCTTGGAGCAACGAAGGCTGAAGTATCGCCGCTCCGGCGCGCGTCGCATTCAGCGCGGGCGCGCAGGCGGATTGCCGGTTTGTTCAGCTGCGGGTTGGCGCGGCCCTGGCCGTATGCGGACGCGTGTTGCATCGGCCGATCCCATGCGGTTAAAGGCGGCTGCCTCCCGCGAGACGGTGTGGCGTATCACGCAGCAACACTTGCCCGCTGCGCAACGAATCGCTGCCGGTCCACGCGCCTATCCTTGCGATCACCGATCCCAGTGGAACTTTCGATCTCCCGCGAACGGCCATCAATTCACCGCCATTACCGCCTCGAAGGGAATCTAGGTGGCCGAGTGAAGTCGAAGGCTTGGCTTCCTAGACTGCGGCGTTCCCTGACTGCCGCCTCGATGCAAGGACTCGTCCCATGAAGCGCCTTTCCATGCTTTTTTCATGCGCGCTCGCCGTCGGCGCCGGCACCACGTTGGTTGCCTGCGGTGGCGGCAGCAACGAAGCGCCCGCCCCCTCGGCGACGTCTCCTGCGCCCGCACCGGCGCCGCCACCGCCGTCCCCGGCACCAGCACCGATACCGGCACCAGCACCGGTACCGGCGCCGGCTCCACCACCGCCGCCCCCGCCGCCGGCACCAGCACCAGCTCCGGCACCGGCGCCACCGCCACCGGCGCCGCCGCCACCGCCACCGGCGCCGCCGCCACCGCCACCAGCGCCGCCGCCACCGCCACCCTCAGCGGTCGCGCCATCGCTGACGCGCGAAGTGATGTCGGTTCCGGGCGGGTTGAGTTCACCGTGGGACATGGCATTCCTGCCCGACGGCTCGATGCTGATCACCGAAAAGTGCACAGGGCTGTCGATCGTTCGCAACGGCGCGCGCACGCGGCTGTTCGGCGCTTCAGGCAATCAGACCGTTGCCGCCGATTTCTTCTGCGAGGGCCAGAGCGGCATGCACGGTGTGGCCGTCGATCCGGATTTCGGTGGCGGCAATCGCTACATCTATGTGTTCATGCCGTCGAACGCGACCACGCCACGCCGCAATCGCGTGGTACGACTGACGCTCGGTGCGGATTTCCAGAGCGTCAGCGGCCGCACCGACATCGTCAACGACATCGCTTTCAAGCATGTCGGCAATGCGGTCGGTAGTTCCGGCGCGCACAGCGGCGGCCGCATCCGCTTCGGCGTTGCGGCCGGCGATACGTCATACCTGTATGTGACGACCGGTGACAACCACAGCGCGACGCTGCCGCTAAGCCCGTCAGCGCCGCTCGGCGGCAAGGTGCTGCGGGTGACGCGCGACGGTGTGGCGGCAAGCGGCAACAACCCGCCTTCCGGGTTCGATGCGCGCATCTTCACTTACGGCCATCGCAACGTGCAGGGCATCACGTTCCGGCCGGGCAGCGGTCAGCCGTTCATTTCCGAGCACGGACCCAACCACAGCGATGAAGTGACAGCGCTCGTGGCCGGCGGCAACGGCGGCTGGGATCCGAAGGACCGCCCGAGCCTGACCTGTCCGGACAATTACTGCGGCTACGCCGGCACCGCCACGACGATGCCGATGACCGATACCGCGCGGTTTCCGAATGCGATGCTGCCGAGCTGGACCAACAACGGCGCATCGCAGGGTATGGGCCCGTCGACCTTTCTCAGCGGCGCACAGTGGAAGGCCTGGGACGGCCGCCTGGCGGTCGGCATCATGGGCGGACAGCGCATCGAAATCCTGACGCTGAACAGCGCTGGTGTGGCAACCGCGAATTCGACGGCGACGGCGACCAACGGCTCGCTCGCTGCGCGCATCCGCTCGCTGGTGCAGGGACCGGACGGCAACCTGTACGTGCTGACCGATTCGCACCAGCTCTGGCGGGTTGTGCCCAACTGAGTGGAGCGGCAGTCCCGCGCGCTGCCGGCGTGAGCGCAGCGCGTCGGTGCGAACCAACTCGCTTCGTACGCTGCCGGTTTTGCGAAAGCTTCTCTTCGACTTCACCGACGAAGGCAAGCTGCGCACGTATTCGCGCGGCCATCGTCGTGGAAGTGCCGCCAGCAGTTGCTGACAGATGATTCTGCGGTGTTGAGACGGGCCGCCTATGCGCTGGTGAGACTGCCCCGGTTTTGCGGGGCGCGTGTTGCGCAGCCGACAGTCGAGCGCAGCACTTTCGGCTATCGTTCGCTGGCTGTGGCCATGCTTGAACGCGCGTGGCCACAGGATCTTCCGGAGAACAAAGGCCCAATGAGAGAACCGCTGCACCGCCTGTCCGCCGTCAAACTGGCACAGTTGATCACCGCCGGCGAGGCATCGCCGGAGACCGTCACCCGTTCATTTATCGAAGCGATCCACGAGCGCGAGCGCGACGTGCAGGCGTTTGCCTGGTTCGATGCCGACCGGGCGATCGCCGCCGCGCGCGAACTGCACCTGGTGTCTCGCCGCGGGCCACTGCACGGTTTGCCGGTGGCGGTCAAGGACAACATCGACACGGCGGACATCGCCACCAGCTACGGTTCATCGATCTTCGTCTCGCACCGTCCCGTTTCCGATGCTGCGTGCGTGGCGGCGCTGAAGGACGCCGGCGCCTTCGTGCTTGGCAAGACGGTGAGCGCGGAACTGGCCAACTTCACGCCGGGCCCGACGCGCAATCCACACAACCTTGCCCACACGCCGGGCGGTTCATCGAGCGGCAGCGCGGCGGCGGTGGCCGCACATTTCGCCCCGCTGGCGCTCGGCACACAAACCGCGGGATCGGTGATCCGCCCGGCCGCCTACTGCGGCGTGGTCGGCTTCAAGCCGTCACCGCGGTTGATCCCGCGGTCGGGCGTCAAGCCGAACTCCGACACGCTCGACGAAGTCGGTGTGTTTTCCCGTTCGGTCGAGGACGCCGCTTTTGCCGCCTCGGTGCTGGCCGGCAAGCCGGCATGGAAGGAGCTGCCGGCGCAGTCAGTGCGGATGAACAAGGCGCCGGTCTTCGGTTGGGTAGCCACGTCGCAGCGCTCGGCGGCGGCACCAAGCATGCTGGAGACGCTCGAGCGTGCCGGACTGCGGTTGTTGCAGCGGGGCGCCCGCCGTGCCGAGATCGTCTGGCCGCGCGTGTTCGATGGTCTGTTCGAAGCGCAGAAGACGGTGCAGCTTTTCGAAACGGCGCGGGCGCTGGGGCCCGAATACATCTATCGCCGCGAGCAGTTGTCGGCCAAGCTGGTAGCGCTGATCGACGAAGGCCGCGCGATCGGTTCGCATGACTACGTGCTGGCATTGCAGCTCGGCCGCGCCTGCGTGGCGGCGATCGACAGCCTGTTCGCCGAGGCGGAAGTGCTGCTGACGCCAAGCGCGCCCGGCGGTGCGCCGGCCGGCCTCGCCTCGACCGGTGATCCGGTCTTCAACCGGCCGTGGCAGTTGCTCGGCTGTCCGATGATCAACCTGCCGGTGCCGGCCGCGCTGGGCCAGGCCGAGGGCGGCTTGCCGCTGGGGCTCACCGTTGTTGCGCGCCCCGGCGAGGATGCGAAGCTGTTCACTGCTGCGGCGTGGATCGAACAGCACTGGACCCACTGAGCCGACGCTCCGCGATGGGTGGCCGAGTTGCGATGGCCGGGCTTAACGGCAGCGCGCTGCCAGCAGCCGCGTGATCAACTGCAGGAACTGCTCGAGGTCGATCGGCTTGGTGAGGTAGGCGTCGGCGCCGGCCGCCGTGGCCAGCGGGACTGCGAATTCGATGCCCGCCAGGTTGCCGTCGATGAGCCGCCCAAGCGCGTTGACCAGCAGCGAGCCGAGCGCGGCAACGGCCACCGCCGGCCAGCCGTAAATGTAGGCCGCCGCGACGGCAGCGGTGTGCTTCAGCATGAAGGATCGTCTCTAGATTCCTGCCTGAGCAACCGGCGCGTGCGTGCCGATGCCTGAGCCGCAGCCGGTCTCCCACAAGACGTCGACGGGCTCCCGACCGCTGCTTAGCGGCCGGGAACGATCGGCGGCTCAGCGTTGGTATCGCACCGAGCCGGATTACGAACCGGCGAATTCGGCCGCTTCAGCGGCCTTTCTTCGCAGCCGTGGACTTCTTTCCTGTGCTCTTCTTGGCGCCGCCTTGCTGCATCGCCTCGGACAGGCCGATCAGCACGCCGCTGGCCAGGGCAGCGAAGTTCTGGGCCAGTGCGTGAGCGGCGCGAAATCCGGCTTCGCGCTGCGCGCGTGCGGTGTCGCGCATCTGATTGCTGTACTGCTCGACCATCGCCATGACCTGCTGGCCAGTGGCCGTCCCGCCGGCGGTCATCGAGTTCTGCAGCACGCCCCCCCACTGCGACTGGAACGGTGCGCCGCTGCCGGCGGCGGCCGTCTTCACGGTGGCGACGAACTCGTCTTCGAGTCGCTCGAGATCGTCGAGCGCTTTTTTCAGATGCGAGTCGCTGAAGTCGAGCCCGCCACTGATCTGGTGCAGGGCGATGCGGCTGGCCTCGACCGCCTTCAGCAGCGCATCGTCCATGCCGGCAAAGGCCTGCGCGAACACTTCGTCGGTGTCGAGCTTGCCCTGGATCGCGCCCAGGTTTACGCCTTCGGTGACCGAGCTGACCACCTGCTTGATCTGCCCCAGCGACAGCTCGCGCGATTGCAGCGCCTGCAAGGTCAGGTCACGAACGGTCGAGCGCAGGCTCTCGCCCTGGGCAACCGCCTGCGCGGTCATCTGCTTGAGGACTTCGTCGGTATCGATCAAGGATTGCATGTTCTCCTCCTCTGGTGGACTGAACTGCAGCACATCGGGCCACTGGCGAACGGCACGGCCGTGGCCGATCGCAAGGGGCGGGGCAGCGCACCGCATTACGGGGGCGCGGTGAAGCGCCTCGCGCAGGCGCATGGTAGTCCGCGCCCGAACCCGGTCTCTTGTGGCGGATCAGGGATGGGCCGGCGGCCCTTGCGGCGCGCCTCAACCGCCGCGGGTGGCGGCGAGCGGCGGCAGCGCGCGCGGGCGCCGCTCGGCATCGGTGGCCACGTAGACCAGCGTCGCTTCGGTGACTTTGACGACCTCGGATTGCAGACGGTTGCGCTCGGCAAACACCTCGACCTCGACGGTGATCGACGTGTTGCCGGTCTTCAGCACCCGGGCATAGAACGACAGCAGGTCGCCAACAAAGACCGGATTCCTGAACAAGAAGCTGGTCACGGCAACGGTGGCCACGCGACCGTTGGCGCGACGCATGGCGGGAATGGCGCCGGCGATATCGGTCTGCGCCATGATCCAGCCGCCGAAGACGTCGCCGTGGATGTTGGCGTCGGCCGGTGCCGGCATCACGCGCAGCACCGGGCTCGCGTCAGGCAGTTGCAGCAATTCGCTCATCACGGGGGTTCCTTGCGTAGGGCCCTGCGCGCCAGATTGTCCACCCGGCGCGGCGCGATCAACTTGAGCCACAGGCCGAACCGGCCCTTGCTGGTCATCACCAGTTCGCGGCGCCGGCGCAGGACCGCTTTGACGATCTTTCGTGCGCACACGTCGACCGGCATTGCATTTGCTTCGTCAAGGCCGGATGCACCGGCCGGCTGGCCGTCGCCGCGCAGGCCATGCCGGCGGATCTCGGTGGCGACGACGCCGGGATAGATGACCGTTACCGCGATGCCGTGGTCGGCGGCCTCGATGCGCAGCGCTTCGAGAAAACCCGCCTGTGCGAACTTGCTGGCGCAATAGGTCGTACGCGCGGGTACGCCGAAGCGCCCAGCCAGCGAATTGATGCCGACCACCTGCCCGGCCGGCTTGCCGGGGATCGGCTTCAGATACGGCCAGGCGAAACGCGTGCAAAAGATCGTGCCGAGGCAGTTGACGCGCCACAGTCTGTCGAAGGTCGCCCAGTCGGTGATGTCGTCGAACGGCGCGTGCATCGAAACGCCGGCGTTGTTGATCAGGACATCAATACGACCGAACGCCTCGATGGCGCGATCGATCAGACGCCGGCACTCTTCCTCGATCGACACGTCGGTGGGCACGGCAACGGCCCGCGCGCCGAGCCGATCACAGTCGGCCACCACGGCCTCGAGCGCCGCCGAATCGCGCGCAGCCAGCACCAGCTTGTAGCCGCCCATGGCCAACCGGCGCGCCACTGCGGCGCCAATGCCCTGGCTGGCGCCGGTGATCACAAAAACCTGGGTTCGCGAACGGCTCGACATCGGCGTGACGCTTGTTCTGTTCGGCAAGGCCCGTGCACCGATGAATTGTCGCGCGCACTGGCCTCAGGGTCTTTCGCCATCGTCAATAATGCACGTGCAAATTCGGAGCTGAACCCCGTGATTTCCCGACCGCGAAGCGCTGTGTGCTTAGAACAAGGACGTAAGGCCCGATGCGCGGCGTGAGGTCAGCACGCGGCACTGAGCCGAGCGCGGCGCCGGCGCCCGGCGAGCCGCGCGGCGACTGGGGCACGCTGCGGGCGCTGTTGCCGTACCTGTGGCGGTACCGGCGCCGGGTGCTGTTCGCGATCGCCTGCCTGCTCGGCGCGAAAGTGGCGGTCGTCGGCGTGCCCATCGTGCTCAAGCACATCGTCGACGCGCTGGCCAGTGCGCCGGGCGGAGCGATCCTGGCGCTGCCACTGGGCCTGATCGCCGGCTACGGCCTGCTGCGGCTGTCGACATCGCTGTTTACGGAACTGCGCGAGTTCTTCTTCGCCAAGGTCACGCAGGCGGCGGTGCACACGCTTTCGCTGCAGTCGTTTCGCCACCTGCACTCGCTCTCCCTGCGCTTTCACCTCGAACGGCGCACCGGCGCGGTCACCCGCGAGATCGACCACGGCATCCGCGGCGTGTCGACGCTGATCAGTTTCAGCTTGTATTCGATCCTGCCGACGCTGGTCGAGCTCACCCTGGTGGTCGGCTACCTGCTGTGGCACTACGAAGTCTGGTTCGCCGCGATCGTCGTCGTCAGCCTGGCGCTGTACGTGAGCTTCACCTTCGTCGTCACCAACTGGCGGACCAAATTCCGGCGCCAGGTCAACGAACTGGACGCGCGCGCCTCGTCGAGTGCGGTCGACAGTCTGCTGAACTTCGAGACCGTGAAGTACTTCGGCAACGAGGAGTTCGAGGCCCGTCGCTACGACACCACGCTGGCCGAAAGCGAGCGGATGGCGATCAAGTCGCAGCAGTCGCTGAATCTGCTGAACACCGGTCAGCAGCTGATCATCGCCAGCGCGGTGACGCTGATCCTTTGGCGGGCGGCGCTCGGCGTACAGACGGGTCAGATGACGATCGGCGATCTGGTGCTGGTCAATGCCTTCCTGATCCAGTTGTGGATTCCGCTGAACTTCCTCGGTGTGCTGTACCGCGAGATCAAACAGGCACTGGTCGACCTTGACCGCTTGTTTCGCCTGATGCGCGTGAACCGCGAGATCGCCGATGCACCGGGGGCGCAGCCACTGCAGCTCGCGGGGGCGTCGATCCGCTTCGAGCAGGTCGATTTTTCCTACGACCCGCGCCGCCAGGTGTTGTTCGGCGTCGACTTCACGGTGCCGGCCGGCAGCACGACGGCGGTGGTTGGCCCGACCGGATCGGGCAAATCGACCCTGGGGCGGCTGCTGTTCCGATTTTATGAAGTGCAGGGCGGACGCGTGCTGATCGATGGGCAGGACGTGCGTGAGGTGACGCAGGCCTCGCTGCGCGCCGCGATTGGGATCGTGCCGCAGGACACGGTGCTGTTCAACGACACCATTGAATACAACATCGCCTACGGCCGGCCCGGCGCCTCCCGCGAAGAAGTGATCGCCGCCGCACGGGCGGCGCACATCCACGAGTTCGTCAGCCGGCTGCCCGACGGCTACGACACGGTGGTCGGCGAGCGCGGACTGAAACTGTCGGGCGGCGAAAAGCAGCGGGTGGCGATCGCGCGCACGCTGCTCAAGCGCCCGGCGATCCTGGTTTTCGACGAAGCGACCTCGGCGCTGGACAGCAAGACCGAACGCGTGATCCAGGCCGAGCTCGAGGCGATCGCTGAAAGTCGCACCACGCTGGTCATCGCGCACCGGCTGTCAACGATCGTTTCGGCGGATCAGATCATCGTGCTCGATGCCGGCCGGGTGGTCGAGCGCGGAACACACGCGCAGCTGCTCGCCGCCGGCGGCGCCTATGCGCGGCTGTGGGCGATTCAGGCGCGGCAGGAGAGCGAAGCGGCGGCTTCGCCGTCGACATCGCCGTTAGAAGCATTATCTGAGGGGCGGTCAAACTGACGAGATTGGTTGTCGCTTCGGCTTCCAGCGCAGGGCACGCTGCCCGCCATGCGCACGCATGGTGCGGTGGTGCAGCGCAATGTCCTATGAAAAACGCGTGTCGGGGCTACCCTACGAGTCGCCCCGATTGCTGCCGCGTTAATCCGAATGTTAGATTGCGCGATCGCTGACGTGCCCCACGAGGCGCGCGCCGAACTTACAACTCACACCAAGCAAGGAGGCTCTTCGTTATGAACAAGAATTTGTTCAAGATCCTGATCGGCGCGGCTGCCGTGAGCGCTACGGTCGCCGCCGCGCCCGCACACGCCGGCAAGACGCTCGACGCGATCAAGGCCCGCGGTTCAATTGTCTGCGGCGTCAACACCGGCCTGGCAGGCTTTTCCGCCGCCGACAGCCAGGGCAACTGGACCGGGCTCGATGTCGACACCTGCCGCGCGATCGCGGCCGCGGTGCTCGGCGACGGCAACAAGGTCAAGTGGGTTCCACTGACCGCGCAGCAGCGCTTCACCGCACTGCAGTCGGGTGAAGTCGATATCCTCGCCCGCAACACGACCTGGACCCTGACCCGCGACGCTTCGCTGGGCCTGTCCTTCACCGGTGTGACGTACTACGACGGCCAGGGCTTCATGGTGCCGGTCAAGACCAAGGTCAAAAGCGCCAAGCAACTGAAAGGCGCGACGGTCTGCGTGCAGTCGGGCACCACGACCGAGAAGAACCTGACCGATTTCTCGCGCGCCAACAACCTCGACATGAAGCCGGTCGTTTTCGAGAAGCAGGAGGCGGCCACCGGCGCCTACTTCTCCGGCCGCTGCATCGCCTTCACGACCGACGCCTCGGGCCTGGCCTCGGTGCGCAACCAGGAAGCCAAGGATCCGAAGGAGCACGTGATCCTGCCGGAACTGATCTCGAAGGAGCCGCTTGGCCCGGTCGTGCGCCGTGGCGATGACGAGTGGTTCGCCATTGCCAAGTGGGTGATCTATGGCCTGGTCGAGGCCGAGGAGTACGGCATCACGCAGGCCAACGTCGAGAAGTTGGCCAAGGAAAGCAAGGATCCGGTGGTGATGCGGATCGTCGGCTCTTCGGAAGACACCGGCAAGCTGCTCGGGCTGGACAAGGACTGGATGGTCCGCGCCATCAAGACCACCGGCAACTACGGCGAGATTTTCGAGCGCAACGTCGGCCCGAAGACGCCGATCGGCCTGCCACGCGGCGTGAACGAGCTGTGGAGCAAGGGCGGCATCATGTACGCGCCGCCGGTACGCTGATGCTCAGCGCCGGATCGCTACGGACGCCGTAGCGATCCGGCCTGCAGCGCTTTTCTTTCGAAAAGCGCTGCGCAAAGCCGGCGTGTGCCAAGCTCGCTTTGCACAGATTGAAGCAGAGCCGCACAGCGGCCACCGAAGCAAGGAGATTTTCGATGCCTGAGCGCGCACCGCCCAAGCGGCGCGACTGGTCATGGCGCAGCCAGGCCTTCCGCGGGCTTGTCTATCAAATTGTTGCCGTGCTGGCGATCGGTTTCGGCGTCTGGTACCTGGCGCAGAACACGCTCGCCAACATGGAAGCGCGCGGCATCCAGAGCGGCTTCGGTTTCCTGACCGGGGCGGCGGGCTTCGACATCGGCGAAACGGTCATTCCGTACGACGCGCTCGACGCGTACTGGATGGCTTT
>JBFINI010000065.1:0-11831 GCA_041611275.1 Burkholderiaceae bacterium | reverse complement strand
GTGCGAGCGCGATCGTCGTGCTGGAGAACTTCGCGCGGACGCTGCAGCATGTCGTCGGGCGCACGTCGGTCAGGACGGTGATCACGACGCAGATCGGCGACCTGTTCCCGCCGGCAAAGGCGTGGCTGACCAACTTCGTCGTCAAGCACGTCAAGAAGATGGTGCCGCCATGGAACATCGCCGGCACGATCTCCTTCAAGACCGCGCTCGCCGCCGGGCAATCGCAAACACTCGACGACGTGCCGCTGACGCTCGACGACCTGGCCTTCCTGCAGTACACCGGCGGCACCACCGGTGTGGCCAAGGGCGCGATGCTCACGCACGGTAACCTGGTCGCCAATCTGCAACAGGTCGCAGCGTGGATCGCCCGCGATCTCGAGGACGGCAAGGAAGTCACGGTGATTCCGCTGCCGCTGTATCACGTCTTCGCGCTGACGGTGAACCTGGTGTTCATGAAGATCGGCGCGCACACGATCCTGATCACCAACCCGCGCGACCTGCCGACCTTCATCGCCACGCTGAAGAAGACGCCGTTCACGGCGATGATCGGCGTCAATACGCTGTACAACGCGCTGCTGAACGCGCCGGCCTTTGCCGAGGTGAAGGTGCGGCAGATGAAGCTGGCCGCCGCCGGCGGCATGGCCGTGCAGCGCGCAGTGGCCGAACGGTGGAAGGCGCTGACCGGCGTGCCGATCGTCGAGGGCTACGGGCTGACGGAAACGTCACCGATCGCGATCGCCAATCCGCTGAACATCAAGGAGTGGAGCGGCAACATCGGCGTGCCGATTCCGTCGACCGAGGCGACGATCCTCGACGACGACGGCAGGACGATGCCGATCGGCGAGGTCGGCGAGATCTGCATCCGCGGCCCACAGGTGATGAAAGGCTACTGGAACCGGCCCGACGAAACGTCCAAGGTATTCACCGCCGACGGCTGGTTCCGCACCGGCGACATGGGCTTCATGGACGGGCGAGGCTGCGTGAAGATCACCGACCGCAAGAAGGACATGATCGTCGTCTCGGGCTTCAAGGTCTTCCCGAACGAAGTCGAAGACGTGGTGATGCTGCACCCCGGCGTGCTCGAAGTCGCCGCCATCGGCGCGCCGGACGAGAAATCCGGCGAGCAGGTGAAGATCGTCGTCGTGAAGCAGGACCCGGCCCTGACCAAGCAGGCGCTGCTGGCGCACTGCAAGCAGCATCTGACCGGATACAAGGTGCCCAAGGCAATCGAATTCCGCACCGAACCGCTGCCGAAGACGAATATCGGCAAGATCCTGCGGCGCGAACTGCGCGCCGTACCCGCGTAAACGCGACGGACGCCGAAGAAACGGTCCGTGAAGCCATCCTTGCACCGCATCGACGTGCGCGGCTGCGCGGTGGTCGCGCTGGCAGTCCACCCCGCCGCGCTGCGACGAATCGGGATAATCGCGTTCTTTTGCGCCGAAAGGCGCATGACGGAACCCTTTCATGTCTCTGAGATGCGGCATCGTCGGCCTTCCCAACGTCGGCAAGTCGACCCTGTTCAACGCGCTGACCAAGGCGGGAATCGCCGCCGAGAACTATCCCTTCTGCACGATCGAACCGAACGTCGGCATTGTCGAGGTGCCCGATCCGCGGCTGGCGCAGGTGGCGGTGATCGCCAGGCCCGAGAAGGTCATTGCGGCCACCGTCGAGTTCGTCGACATCGCCGGGCTGGTGGCTGGCGCCAGCAAGGGCGAGGGCCTGGGCAACCAGTTCCTGGCCAACATCCGCGAGTGCGACGCGATCGCGCACATCGTGCGCTGCTTCGAGGACGACAACGTCGTTCATGTGACAGGCCGAGTCGACCCGGTTTCCGACATCGAGGTCATCAACACCGAACTCGCGCTGGCCGACCTGCAGACGGTCGACAAGCAACTGGCCAAGTGGAGCAAGGTCGCCAAGAGCGGCGGCGACAAGGAAGCGAAACGGCTCGTGGAGGCGCTGGAGAAGATCGCCCCGGCGCTGAACGAGGCAAGACCGGTACGCAGCGTCGACCTTTATCCGGAAGAACGCGCCGTGCTGCGGCCGCTGTTCCTGCTCACCGCCAAGCCGACGATGGTCGTGGCCAATGTGTCGGAGCACGGCTTCGACGGGAACCCGCTGCTCGAAGAAGTCCGCGCCCATGCAGCGAAGGAAGGTGCACCGGTGGTGGCAGTCTGCGCCAAGGTCGAGGCCGAGATCGCCGATCTATCGGACGAGGACAAGCAGGTATTCCTCGCCGACATGGGCATGCATGAACCGGGGCTGAACCGCGTGATTCGCGCCGGCTACGAGCTGCTCGGCCTGCTGACCTACTTCACCGCCGGGCCGAAGGAAGTGCGCGCCTGGACCGTGACCCGCGGTGCGACCGCACCGCAGGCCGCCGGCGTCATCCATACCGACTTCGAAAAAGGCTTCATTCGCGCCGAGACGATCGCTTTCGACGACTTTGTGAAGTACAAAGGCGAGCAAGGTGCCAAGGAAGCCGGCAAGATGCGGCTCGAAGGCAAGGACTACGTGGTGCGTGACGGCGACGTGATGCACTTCCGCTTCAACGTCTGACCGGATCGGCTAGCCACAGTCCGCGCCGCCGTCAACCGCCATTACGAGGCAGAGCATCGAACGCGCAACGATGAACGAAACCGACGCCCGCAACAGCGTGCTGGTCCGCGCCTACGAGCAGCAACCGGCGTCAGCCTCGTCGTGGACCGAGACCGACCGCGCCTGGGCGACGCAGTCGGCGGCGGAGGTCGAAGGCGAACAAGCCGCGCCCGCCGCGTTCATCGCGCGCCGCTCGGCGCTGGCCATCGAACGGCTGGGCAGCCGCGACAAGCATGTGCATCGCCTGCTGCACGCGGTCACCTGGCGGCCCTGGCTGGGCTGGGCGATCGCGATCCTGGCACTGGGCGCTGGTTTCGCCGCCGATGCCATCGGCGCCGGCAGGCGCGTCAACCTGCTGGCACCGCCGCTGCTGGCGCTGCTGGCATGGAACCTGTTCGTCTACCTGCTGATTCTCGTGCGCGGTCTGTGGGGCGCTTTTGATCAGCGCGCACGATCGCTCGGCCCGCTGGCCCGCGCCCTGTCACGTATCACCCATGCCGTCAGCAAACCGCCGCGCCGCCACGGCACGGTGCCGGCCGCTGCGTTTCTGCAGGACTGGGCACAGGCGAGCCGCACGCTGACCGCCGCGCGCATCGGTCGCGTGCTGCATGTGGCCGCCGCGGCGTTCGCGCTCGGCGCGCTCGGCGGCCTGTACCTGCGCGGTCTCGCTTTCGAATATCGCGCCGGCTGGGAAAGCACGTTTCTCGATGCCAACGCCGTGCAATGGCTGCTCGGCATCGTGCTTTGGCCGGCCTCGGCCCTGACCGGCATCGCCTTGCCGGATAACGCCGGCTACGAAGCGCTGCGCTTTTCCGCCGGAGCCGGCGCGATCGCCGCACCGTGGCTGCATCTGTACGCGGTGACGGTGGCGATGGTGGTACTGGCACCCCGGCTGCTGCTGGCGCTCGGCGACCGCTGGCTCGAAGCGCGGCAAAGCGCGCGCTTTCCGCTGCGTCTCGACGACGCGTACTTCCAGCGGTTGACCCGGGTGCTGCGCCGCACGCCCGCCATTGTGCGGGCGGTGCCGTACAGCTATCAGCTTTCACCGCAGGCCACGCTCGGCCTGAACACCCTGTTCACGCAGGTGCTCGGCCCGCGCACCTCTGTGAGCGTCGCACCGAACGTCACCTTCGGCGAAGAAGACACCGTCGATGGCCGCGCGCTCGCTGGCGACTCGACGCTGCTCATCGGCCTGTTTGCGCTGACGGCAACCCCAGAGCACGAGAACCACGGAGTATTCGTCGACAAGCTGGCCGTGGCCGCCGGCCGCGACCGACAATTGGCCGTACTCGTGGACGAATCGGGATTCCGGCGCCAGTTCGTGGGCGACGGCGCGCGGCTCAGCGAACGCCGTGCGCTTTGGCAAAAGCTCTTCGACGCGCGCAGATGCGCAGCGGTGTTCGTCGATCTCGAGCAGCCCGACCTGACGGCGGCGGAGGCTGCGTTGCAGTCGGCGCTCGACGCCGCAGGCGGCGGCAGAGCATGAGCGGGGACGCTGCCCAGCGCATCGCCTTGTCGCTGGTCTCGCATACCAACGTCGGCAAGACGACGCTGGCGCGCACGCTGCTTGGCCGCGATGTCGGCACCGTGCGTGACGAGCCGCATGTCACTGATGCCGCCGAACGGTTCCCGATGATCGACACGACGCAGGGCGACGTGCTCGAACTGTGGGATACCCCGGGCTTCGGCGACAGCGCACGACTGGTGCGACGCCTCGCGCAGGGCGCCAGCCCGCTGGGCTGGTTCCTCAGCGAAGTCTGGGACCGTTTCCGCGACAAGCCGTTCTGGTCGACACAGCAAGCGGTGCGCAACGTCCGTGATCATGCCGACGTCGTGCTGTATCTGGTCAACGCGGCGGAAAGTCCCGCCGACGCGGGCTATGTCGGTCTCGAAATGCAGGTGCTGGCGCTGATCGGCAAGCCGGTGCTGGTGCTGCTCAACCAGATGGGCCCGCCGCGTTCAGCACGGGAAGAAGCGGCGCAACTGCAGGAGTGGCGGACCGATCTTGCTAAATACGACCACGTGCGCGGCGTGCTGGCGCTCGATGCCTTCGCCCGCTGCTGGGTGCAGGAAATCGCGCTGCTGCGCGCGGTCGGCGACGCGTTGCCGGTGCAAAAGCGGGCCGCGTTCGATCGCCTGCGCGATGCCTGGCAGGCGCGCCGCGAAGCGACGTTCGTGCAGGCAATGCAACTGCTGGCCCAGCGCCTGGCTCGAGCGGCTCTCGACCGCGAGCCGGTGGCCGAGACAGGGCTGCGCGGCAAGCTGCGCGACCTCGGAGCCGCGCTCGGCCTTGGCCGCGAGGGCGAAGCGACGCCGAAGCAGCTGGCCATGCAGGCGCTGGCGGCGCGGCTCGACGCCGATATTCGCGCCAGCACCGACCGCCTGATCGCGCTGCACGAACTCGGCGGCCATGCGCGCGAGGAAATCCTCACCCGGCTTGCCGAGCACTACGCCGTGCGCGAACGGTTAAGCGAAGGCAAGGCGGCGCTGGTTGGGGGCGCGGTGACCGGCGCGCTGGCCGGCCTGAAGGCGGACCTGGCCACTGGCGGGATGACCTTCGGCGCCGGGCTGCTTACCGGCGGCGTGCTGGGCGCGCTCGGTGCCGCAGGCCTGGCCAAGGGCTACAACCTGATCCGCGGTACCGACCAGACGATGGTCACCTGGACTGACGAAGTGCTGCACGAGCTAGCGGTGGCGGCGCTACTCGCCTATCTCGCTGTTGCGCATTACGGTCGTGGCCGCGGCGAGTGGACGCCTTCGGAGGCGCCGGCGCATTGGCAGGCAACAGTCAGCGACCTGCTGTCGTCGCGGCGCGATGAGTTCGCCGGCCTGTGGAACCAGCGCCGCGATGCATCCGACGTCGACGCGTTCGCGGAGCAGCTAGCGGCGCCGCTGACCGAGGCTGCGCGCGCCATCCTGCGGCAACTGTATCCATCGGCTGAGGCCTGAGCCGCACCTGAACGAAGATGACGGCGGGCGCATCGGTTGCGTCCGCCGTCATCGCTCGACGATCAGGCGCCGTGATAGAAGCGGTCGTAGATGCGTTCGAGACGAGCGGTCTGCCCGAGCATGTCCTTGACCTCGTCACGGGTGCGGGTCGCGGCGAACTCGCGCACTTCGACCGGGTGCTTCTGTCCCAGATGCGGAAGATTGCGCGTCTGCACTCGCACTTCGGCGACCGTCTTCGTGCTCTTGATCGAGGCCAGCCATGCCTGGGCGATTTCGTCGCCCGGATCGGCCTGGGCGGTGAAAGGCGCGATGGCAAACGCGGCGGCAGCAGCGATAAGCAGTTTCGGGGTCGTCATGATGATCTCCTAGGCAGGTTCGTCGGAATCGCCGCACTTCTGGCTTGCGCGGACACGAGGATGCCCGTGTGCCTGAATTGCGGCCCTGAACCTATTTGTCGACCCCAGCACTCGATCATTACGGCCCGCGTTTCCGCCGTCACGAGGGGGAAAAGGGTTGCAGTGAATCAGCAGCCTCGGACAGTCCGCCAGCGCGTCACGGCTTGTTGCCAGTGGCCGCAGTGCCGGCCGGCTGCAGCGCAGCCTTGCGTCGTTGCTTTGGGCGGTTCGTGCGGATCGAGCCGCAGCCGTGCGCCCGATCCGTCACTCGCGGCGCAGAAAGCGGGCGAGTATCCGCTGGTAGATGGGCCGCCGAAAGGCGATCACGCGGCCGAGCAGATCATCGGGCGCGAGCCAATCGTAGGCGTCGAATTCACGGTCGTCCGGACTGACCATGGCGTTCACCCGTGCGCGCAACAGGAACCACTTTTGCGCCTGTCCCCAACCCACCTTCGCCCGGCGCAACGCTTGCGGCAGTTCATAGACCAGCCAGTCGGGATACTCGTCGAGCAACTCGACGTCGGCCGCGCTGAGTCCGGTTTCTTCCTCAAGTTCGCGCAGTGCTGCCGCGCGCGGAGATTCGCCGTCCTCGATGCCGCCCTGTGGCATCTGCCAGGCTCTGTCCGGCACGCCCCTGCGACGCAAGGCGAGCACGCGCCCCTCGGCGTCGATGACACAGACACCGGCGCTGGCGCGGAAGAAGGCGCCGCCCATGTGAATATCAGTCGCGCTTGCCGGCGATGCGCTCGATCTGGCCAACGAACCAGCGCTCGGAGAATCCACCCAGGAAACACAGTGCGAGCACCAGGGCCGGCGACAGCTGGCCGAGATTGATCAACCCGGATTCGACGAACAGCACGATCGGCACGGCCACCGCAGCGCCGATCGCCGGCCGAGCAAAACTCAGCCAACGCTGCGCACGCAGGTCGGGAATGCGCGCCGACAGATCGGCGCGCAGCCAGTTAAAGGCAAAACTCACCAGCCCGCCGAAGAAACCCATCAACACGCCGGAGACGAGGATCATGCCGACAGTGACTTGAACATCGTCACGCGCCAGCCAGTCAAAGCCGCCGAGCAGCGCCCAGAATCCGAAGAAGCCGACCGTGAACACGAGCATCGTCACCAACGCCGGCAACTGCTGCCGAATCAGCGCAATCTTGTGCTGGCGGTTCATCTGCTCCGCATGGACATTGCGCAGCATCGCCTGCAGCACGGCCACCGACGGCGCCTCGCCGCGCGTCGAAGCGGCCAGCGCTTCGGCGGCCTCGTGGCGCCAGCCGGAAAGCTTGCTGCGACTTTCGGCAAGCACCAGCGCCAGCTCGGCGCGCCGCTCGTCATCGTTCGCCGCGACAACGCGCTCGCGATCGATCTGCTGCAGGCAATCCCAGGCGACATAGGGCCGGCGTTCACTCGCCGCGGCCGCGGCACGAGACAACAGCGCATCACAGCGGCCCAGCATGTCGCGCTGTTCGTCCGTCAGCGGTCCTCGCTCGCGCAACACTTGCAGCATGCGCGCCGCGTCGACCAGCGCTGCTTCCAGACGCGCGGCTTGCGCATCGCGCATTGGCGCGGCCCGAATCTGCGTCAGAAAACCCGGCGGCGCAGCCACTTGCGGCGCACTCGGGTCAACAGCGCTTGGCCGGGAGCCGTTGTTCAACGTGTCTGGCATCTGTTCCGTCAATCAATGGCGGGCTGCGCGTAAGCACGGTTATCGCCGATGTGCGAGTGGGATAATGCGTCGGCGACATCGTGATGCTAGCGCAGCGCCGCTTCACGGCTTTAACCGTCCATCATGCTGAAAAAAATCCTGATCGGAATCGGCGCGCTGGCCGCGCTTGTCCTGCTGGCCGTCGCCGCCCTGTTCTTCTTTGTCGACGCCAATACGTTCAAGCCGCGAATCGAACAGGCGGTCAGCGAGCAGCTCAAACGCACGCTGCGCATCGACGGCGACCTTCAGCTCGCGGTTTTTCCGCGCATCGCCATCGCGCTGCCGAAGACGACGCTGACGGAGCGCGGCTCCGAGAAGCCGTTCGCGCAGGTCGAAAGCGCGCGCATCGCGGTCGCCGTGTTGCCGCTGCTCAAGGGACGCATCGAGGCCGACCGCGTGCGCATCAGCGGGCTGACAGCGACGCTGCAGCAGCGCAAGGACGGCAGCACCAACATCGACGACCTGATCGGCGCTGAGGCAGGCGAGCAGTCGAAACCTTCGGGCAGCCCATCGGCAGGAACCACGCCGCAGTTCGATATCGGCGGCATCGAACTTGTCGATGCGCAACTGAACCTGCGCGGCCCCGACGGTCCGCTGCTGGAACTATCGAAGCTGAACCTCACTACCGGTCGTCTGGCACCGCAGACGCGCACCCAGGTCACGCTGGCTGGCCAGTTCGCTTCGCCGCCGAGCAAGGCACAGGGCATGGCGAAGTTCGACGGCGAACTGGACATCGATCTGCCCGCCCGCCGGTATGGCGTGCGCCAGCTGGCGGCATCGAGCGCGGGCAGACTGGGCGCCGATTCGTATGAGCTGTCACTAAGCGCGCCACAACTCTTCTTTGGCGAAACGACACGCGGCGAAACGCTGCAGGTGAAGGCGAAGCTCGCCGGCGCGCAGACGGTCGACGTCACCCTCGACCTGACCGGTTTTTCCGGCAGCGCCGAGCAGATTGCCGTCAAGGCGCTGCGGCTTTCGGCCAACCTGCAGCAGGCCTCGCGCAGCATCGTCGCCCGCCTTGATACGCCGGCGCAGTTCGCAATTCCGGCGCAGCAGCTGCAACTGCCGAAGCTTGCCGGCGAAGTCGCGATCGAAGATCCGGCCTTGCCGCAGAAGGCCATCAAGCTGCCACTGGCCGGATCGCTAGCGCTCGATGCCAGGAAGCAGACCATCGACGTCAAACTCGATTCGAAGATCGACGATTCGACCCTGAAAGCAACGGTCAGCGTCGCCGGCTTCGCGCAGTCCAAGCTGCGCTTCGATGTCGACGCCGACACGCTGAATCTCGACCGCTACCTGCCGCCCGAGCCGAAGGGCGCTGGCGCGGCTTCAGCGCCGGCGCCCACAGCCGAGCCGAAAGTCGACCTCGGCGCGTTGCGCAACCTGAATCTGGACGGCCGCGTGCGGGTCGGCCGCCTGCAGGCCAGAGGCATCAAGGCCAGCGATCTGCGCATCGGCGTGAAGGCGGCGGGCGGGCGCCTCGAGGTGATGCCACTGGCCGCGCAGCTATACGGCGGTCGCCTCGACGGCACGGCCTTCGCCAACGCACAGGGCAATCGCCTCGGCCTGAACGCGAAGCTCGCCGACGTGGCGATCGAACCACTGCTGCGCGATGTGCTGGACAAGGACCTGCTCGAAGGCAATGGCAACGTGCAACTGGCCGTGAGCACGGCCGGTGACACGGTGACGGCGCTGAAGCGCGCGCTCGACGGCAAGGCAGCCTTGCAGCTTCGCGACGGCGCCATCAAGGGCATCAACATCGCGCAGAAGTTCCGCGAAGCGCGGGCGATGTTGCGCGGTGGTACGGCCGAGGCGCAAATTGCCGACATGACGCAGAAGACGGACTTCACCGAGCTGACGGCGAGTTTCGTCATCACTAACGGCGTGGCCACCAGCGACGATCTGGACGCCAAGTCACCGCTGCTGCGGCTCGGTGGGGCCGGCCGCATCGACGTCGGCGCCGGCAGTATCGACTACACGGCGCAGGTCTCCGTGGTGGGCAGCCTGCGCGGCCAGGACGGGCGCGATATCAGCGAGTTGCGCGGGCTGACGATTCCGGTGCGGCTCACTGGCCCGTTCGAGAAACTGAGCTACCGCATCGACTGGGCCGGCGTGGCCAAGGAAGCACTGAAGGCGAAAGCCACCGAAGAACTGAAGAAACGGATCTCGCCGCAGATCGACCAGCAGCGCGAGCAGATCGAAAACAAGGCAAAAGACGCACTGAAAGGACTGTTCGGTCGATGAACGCGAAAATCGTCGAGCTCAATCTCTACCCGATCAAAGGCTGCCGCGGCATCGCCCTCGCCCAGGCGCAGCTGCCGGCCACCGGCCTCGAGACCTCGGGCATCGGCGACCGCGAATGGGTCGTTGTCGATGCCGAAGGCGAATTCCTGTCGCAGCGCGAATACCCGAAGATGGCGCTGATCGAAACGCGGCTGACACCGACGAGCCTGCTCATCAAGGCGCCCGGGATGCTGCTGCTCGAAGTGCCGTTCGAATCTGAAGGTGATGTCCTCAAGGTACGGGTGTGGGACGACAAGGTTTCCGCGGTCACGCAGGGCGAGATCGCCGACGCGTGGCTGACCCGGTTTCTCGAGACGCCGGCGCGGCTGATGCGCTTCGACTACGAAGGCCGGCGCCTGGCCGCGCACCGCTACACCGGCAAGTTCGATGCGCCATACAAGTTCGCCGACGCATTCCCGCTGCTGGTCACCAACACGGCATCACTGGCCGAGATCAACCAGCGCCTGCAGCGGCACAACCACGCATCGGTGACGATGGCGCGCTTCCGGCCGAACATCGTGCTCGACGGGCTGCCGGCGTTCGAGGAGGACTACGTCAAGTTGCTGCGCGTCGGCACGATGCAGTTGCGGCCGGTCAAGCCGTGTTCGCGCTGTTCGGTGCCCGGGGTCGACCCGACCACCGGCGAACACTCGCCGCTGGTACCCGACCTGCTGGCCAGCATGCGCGCGACCGACGACGGGGTGCTCTTCGGCGTCAACGCGATCATCATCGAAGGCGCTGGCGGCGTGCTGCGCGTCGGCGATGACGTCGAGGTCGAGCTTGACGTGTAGGCGGCGGCCCTAGACGCGCGCCTCGCCGGGCCGCCCGCCGAAGCATCCTGGTCAGCGCGACTCGGTCTCGGGATGGCGCGGGCCATAGGTGGCCCGCCGCCACAGTGCTTCCAGCGGCCCCTGACCATAGCGGCCGATCCAGGCGCGGCTGGCCGCGATCTGCGCCGCGACGATCATCACGGCCAGGGCAGCCAGCGCGACGCGACTCAGATCGTCACCCAGCCCGAGTCCCCAGCCGGACAGCAGCAGACCCATCGCCAGCGACTGGACGATGTAGTTGGTCAGCGGCATGCGCCCGGCCGGCGCAAGATAAGTGATCAGCCGCCGCATCGCCGGCCGCTGCTGTTGCGTGACGAACATGCTGACGTAAAGACAGGCGGCGAGCGCACCGACGTTTTGCAGTGCGTAGCTGATGAATCCGGGATCTCCCGGTGAATCGCGCAGGGTCTCCAGATTCAACCAGGCGGCAGCCGCCGCAAACGGCAGGGCGGCAACGCCGAGCCACATCGCCGCGCGCCAAAGTCGCGCATGCCGCTGCGGGTGCGCCAACCAGCCCTGCCGGCCGGCCAGCGCGCCTAACATGAAGAGCCCCATCAGTTGCGGTACCGCCAGGACGGCAACGGCACCGAGCACGCCGAAGAAATCGACGACGCGCAGGCCGAGCTGCGCCAGGTAACCCGCCTGCGAGTAGACGGTCAACGCCTCTAGCGCGGACGGCGGCAGCTGCGTCGGATCGACATCCGCCGGCCAAACCTGCCGCATGAACTCGAATGCCACGGTGCTGGCGACCGTCAGCAGCGCAAAGCCGAGCCACCAGCGGCGCGTCGAGGCCAGCAGTGTCGCCGGCCGCGCCGTCGCATAGTGCAGCAGCAGGAAACCGACTGCGGCATAAGCGGTCAGGATGTCGCCGTAGTAGAGCAGCACGCCGTGGGCGAGGCCAAGCATGAGGAGGAAGCCGAGCCTGCGGCGATAGGCAGCGCGCGCCTCATCGATCGGCAGACGGCGCCGCAGCGAGCGCCATTGCAGCGCGAAACCCACGCCGAACAGAAAGGCGAAAATCGACAGGAACTTCGACGAGACGAGCGTGCCGATCAGCAGGTAGAC